>NZ_JCBAMT010000105.1:0-21563 GCF_059760445.1 Achromobacter sp. D7-1
CATTTATACTCTGCCGCGAATTTGACTCTATCTGGCGCCCGGCGCCAGCGACATGTCTTCGCTCACGGATGTATTTCTCCGCCATTACCGAGAGGTGCTGGGTTTCCTCTCTTTGCGCACTGGCTCGCGCGACGTCGCGCAGGACTGCGCGCAGGACACCTGGATCAAGCTGGCGGAATTCAAGGACAGGACGCGTCCTGACAACGACCGCGCCTACGTGTTCCGCGTGGCCGCCAATATCGCCACCGACTGGCACCGGCGCCGCAGCCGCGAACTGGCGGCCACCGCCGATTACGCGGCCTCGCGGCCTCCTCAGCATGAACCCGACACCCTGGATGTCGCCGCCGCGCGGCAGATGCTGCGCCGGCTGGAAACCGCCCTGCTTGCCCAACCCCGCCGCAGCCTGGATGTGTTCGTACTGCACCGGCACGAGGGCCTGAGCTATCGCGCCATTGCCGAACGTTTCGCGATCTCGGTCAGCGCGGTGGAAAAGCACATGATGCGCATCCTGCTGGCCTGCGACCAGGCACTGGCGTCCTGACCATGGCTGCCCCCCGTATCCGCAGCGCCCAGGAAGAAGCGTCGCGCTGGGTCGTGCGCCACAGCGGCCAGGGCATGGATGCGCAGGCCCAGGCGGAGTTCGAAGCCTGGTACCGGGCGGACGCCAGCCATGCCGACGCCTACGAGCGGCTGGCGCGCCTGTGGCGGCGGATAGGTGAAATCGAGCGCGGCAAGCTGGCGCCGCGGCGCGCGCGCAAGCGTGGCGCTGCAGCGGCGCTGGCGTTGCTGGCAGCCTGGCCGGCCTGGCAATTGCTGCGCACGGCCCATCCCGGCGCCGATTACACGAGTGGCGCCGACGTGCGCCGCGTGGCCCTGCCCGACGGCTCCAGCGCCACGCTGGATGCGGATTCGGCCATCGCCATCGACTTCGCACCGGGCAAGCGCGAGGTCAGGCTCCTGGCCGGACGGGCGCTGTTCACGGTCGCACCTCGCGCCCCCGGCGGCCCGGATTTCACGGTAGTGACGCCAGACGCCTCCGCCACCGCGTTGGGCACCCGCTACTCCGTCGCGCGCGAAGCCGACGGCTCGCGCGTGGTGGTCTACGAACATCGCGTGGCGGTCCAGTGCCTGACCTGCCAGGATGGGCAGAGTCTGACGCTGGACGCGGGCCAGGGAGCTGCCGTGTCGGCAACAGGCATCCTGCGCCTCGCCGCTGCGCAAGAACCGGCTCCGGACTGGAGCCAGGGCCTGCTGGCATTCAACGATGTCGCCTTGCCCGAGGCCGCGGCCCGACTCTCCCGCTATGGCGGCAAGCACATCCTGGTGCTGGGTGAGGCAGCACGGAGTTTGCGCGTGTCAGGCACCGCCAGCATCGGCGATCCCAAGCGCGCCCTGGCGCTGCTGCTGGCGCAGGCCAAGGTCGGCATCACCGAACTGCCCGGCCTGCTGATCGTGCGATGAAGCTTATCCTCAATCGGTAAATGAGAATCGATATAAATTATTCATGAGCAATCCGATGAGGTAGTTCGCGCCTGGACACGTCCTACGGCTGATATCAACACCCGCCTGGACGCATTCATGCAGTTTCACCCCATCAACCGGCGCGTTCGCCGGTCCAGCGCTTCCGCAGCGCTGCTCATCGCCGCCTTGATCACGGTCTCGCCAAGCGCCGCCCAGCCCGCCGCGCGCGCCGCCTACGACATGCCGGCGCAACCGCTGGGCGAAGCGCTGCTGGCGCTGGGCCGGCAAGCCGGCCTGGAGATTTCGTTTCCGCCTGCGGCGGTGGCGGGCAAGACCTCGCCCCCGCTGCAGGGTGAGTATTCGCCGCTGCTCGCGCTGAACCACCTGCTGGCGGGGTCCGGCTTGGCTTTGCGCGCGGAGGGGCCGGGCCGCTACATCGTCTACGTAGACAAGACCAACCTGTTTTCCGCCCTGCGCCTGGACGCCGTACGGGTCTATGGCGAACAGATCGGCGAGCGCATCTATACCCGCGAGGACATCGCCGAGACGCCCAGTTCCAACCGCGACCTCAGCACGCTGGTGGCGACGCATCCGGCGGTACGCACCAACCCAGGCGCCGCCGGCTCGCAGAACCGCGGCTCGCTCAATGTGGAGGACATATCCTTCCACGGCTCCAGCCCCTACCAGAACCTGTTCCAGCTCGACGGCATGGACGCGACCAACCGCGTGGACCCGGCCAGCAAGAACCTGAACCTGCAGGTCGGCAATGTGCCCAGCAATCCGCAGTCGTACTTCGTCGACACGAGCTTGCTGGAGGAAGTGCGCGTACACGACAGCTTCGTACCCGTGGAGTACGGCCGCTTCACGGGCGGCGTGGTGGACGCCAGATTGCGCCGCTTTTCCGGCGAAAACCGCTTGAATCTGGACTACCGCTGGAACACTTCCAAAATGACGCGGCAGGAGGTGGCCGAGGGCGAACAAAACAGTTGGGCGCAGGGCAAGCCGGGCTATTCGCCGGAATGGAAAAAGCGCTTCTACTCCGCCGTGGGCGACCTCGCCTTCAACGAAAAATCAGGCACCGTGCTGGCCATGTCGCGCCGCGAATCGGACATCACCCGCTGGAACATGGGCGTGGATGACAAGGGGCAGCCGGCGCCGGGCCAGGCGGCCTACAGCGACCGGATTGACAACTTTCTGGGCAAGTTCAGCGTGCGCGCCAGCGCCGATACCACGGCCGACCTGACGCTGAAATACAGCGACCGCAGCGAAACCCTGGCCAGCGACCTGTTCCGGCACACGCGCTGGGACAACAATCATGAGGCGCGCGGCATAGGCGTCAACGTAGACCACTACTTCCAGGGCGGCCGGCTTGCGCTGCAGGCGGGCTGGGACCGGTCGCTGAGCAACCGCGAATCCGTGGGTGACGAGCTGGTGACATTCAGCCCCTACCAGCTGCCGCGGTACACCGCGGGCGGCTTCGGCAAGGAGCAGACGCGCCAGGACACCTGGACGCTGAAGGGCCGGGTCGACCTGGATCCGGTGCGCACGGGCGTGTTCACGCACAGTCCATATGCAGGCGCGGAACTGAACCAGGTGCAGGCCAACTTCGAGCGTTTCCAGGAAAGCCACTCCTACCAGCGCGCCTACAACCGCGACGGCAGCTATCGGGATTTCAGTAAGGTCCGCTACCTGCCCGGCACCGTGGACGTGAACTACAACATGGCCAGCCTTTATCTGTCGGACCGCATCGAATGGCAACGGCTGGCGCTGGACGCCGGCCTGCGCTACGACCGCGAGACCTTCCTCGGCAACAGCAACCTGTCGCCGCGCACGCGGCTGGATTGGGACATGTTCGGTTCGGGCGATATCCTGCTCAGCGCCGGCTGGTCGCGGTACTACGGGGCCGGCGTGCTGGAGACGGCGCTCAGAGAGGAACGTAGCCGCCTGCGACGCCAGGTGCTGGACAAGAACGGCAAGCCTGTGGCGGACGGCAGCAAGGAGTACTACGTCCAGTACAAGGGCCTGCGCATGCCCTATGACGACGAATGGGCGGTCTCGCTGCGCCAGCGCATGGCGGGCATGGAAGGCGTGCTGAGCTATGTACGCCGCAACGGCCGCGACCAGTGGGCCACGACCGGCAACGACAAGGACGGCTACCGCTACACCAACGACGGCCTGTCCACCACCGACGGCGTCAGCCTGTCGCTGCGCACGCTGGAGCCCTGGCGCCTGGGCGAAACGCGCTGGAACATGCAGGCAAGCTGGAGCTGGCAGAAGCGCAAGACCAACGCAGACCTGGTCGACGGCTACAACGGCGACGCGCGCGACCCCGGCGACTACGTGATATACAACGGCTCGCGCCTGCGCGCCATCGATCTGCCGCCAAGCTCCTTCTACCAGCCGCAGATCGCCACGCTCAGCCTGACGGGCGCGTGGCCGCGCGCGGGCCTGACCTGGAGCAACATGGTGAACTGGCGCAGCAAGCGCGACGCCACCGTCTATGTGGGAGTGGGTCCGCGGCCCGAGTATCTGGAGCGCTTCGAATCCGGCGAGATCCCGTCCTACTGGACCTGGGACACCAAGCTTTCCTGGAATCCCACGTTCGCGCGCAGCCTGGAATTCACGGTCGAAGTCCTGAACGTGCTGGACCGCCGACCTGCCCTGACGGCCAGCAATCCGAACGTCAAGACCGATCGCAGTACCTACCAGACGGGACGGGAACTATGGCTGCAAGTCGGTTATCGCTTCTGATCCTGGGCGCGGCGCTGGCGCTGGCGACGCCTTTGGTTCGCGGGGACGGCGGCCAGGCCCGGACGCCGGCCGCCGGCCCGTCCGGCTGCCACGGGCCGGCGGGCTGGGATGCGGCTTGCCTGCGGCCGCACTACTCGGGGCCACCCGCGTCCTGGCCCGCGCCTTCCATCGATCCCGGCGTGGCCTGGCGCGAATGGAGTGCAGTGCCCCCTGCCACCAGCCCACCCCTGAGTTGGACCGCCGCCAATGCCGGCCAGCAGGAGTTGGCCGCCGACGTCGCGCGTCCGGCGGTCGTGACTCTGGGGCAGATGCTGTTCTTCGATACCGCGCTGTCGCGCAAGGGGCAGGTGTCCTGTGCTTCCTGTCACCTGCCGCAGCGCGCCTTCACGGACGGGCTCGCGCTGGCCGTGGGCGAAGACAGACTGATGGGCAGGCGGCGCTCAACCCCGCTGTACGCGGCTCCGTTCGCACCGCGGCTATTCTGGGACGGGCGCGCCGCCAGCCTGAAGGAGCAGGTGCTGGGCCCCATTCACGATCCCCGCGAAATGAACCATGACGCCGGCGGCGCCGTGGCGCGCCTGCTTGAAACCGAGCCATATCCGGCGCAGTTCCTGCTGGCGTTCGGCGCGGCCTCTGCGCCGCAACCGCCGGTGGACGCGGACCGCTTGGCGCGCGCGTTGGCGGCCTACGTCGCCACGTTGCGTCCGGAGCCGACGCGCTTTGACGAATTCCTGGAAGGCCGTTCCCAGGCGCTGGACGATACCGAGTTGATCGGCATGCATCTGTTCCGCACGCAGGCGCGCTGTATGAATTGCCACAGCGGCCCGATGCTGACCGACCATCAATTCCACAACATCGGCCTGTCGTTCTATGGCCGCCGCAATCAGGACCTGGGCCGCTACGAAGCGACCCGCGATCCCGCCGACCTGGGTCAGTTCCGCACGCCCAGCCTGCGCAATGTGTCGCGCGCCGGCCCTTGGATGCACAACGGGCTGTTCGCGGACCTCAAGGGTTTACTGCGGATGTACAACGCCGGCATGGGCCGCGATCCGGCGCCCGCCGATCCGCCCGATCCGTACGCGCCGCGCAAGTCCGAGCACATCCGGCCGCTGGAACTGAGCGCGGACGAAATCGACGCCTTGCTGGCGTTCATGCGGGTCTTGTAGGAAGAAAGGGAAAGGCGGCGCGCGGGATTTCTGCGGATGCAGATCCCCGGCGCCGCCGTCCTGGCATTACGAGTACGGACGCTCGCGCAGGCGGGTGTGGTGGTCGACCACGGTGTCGATCACTTCACGCAGGATGGTTTCGGCAAGGGCGGGCGGCACGCCCGCCTCTTGCGCCAGGCGACGGATGCGCTCGACTTGCTGTTCCTCGCGCTGGGGATCGACCAGGTCCATGCCCAGGTCGCGCTTGAGCTCGCCTATCATGTCCGTGCAACGGAACCGCACGCCCAGCAGCAGCATGATCTGCTGGTCGATTTCATCGACCTCGGCGCGCAGCGACGCCAACTCAGCTTTGGGAGAATCGTTGTTGGCCATGTGTGTCAACCCTGAACAATATCGAGTTTGGCGATGCCCAGCGCCAAGGTCTTGGCGCCCACGTCGCGGAACTGGATTTCAGCCTGGGCGTCCTGCCCTGCTCCGCTCAGGCTCACGATCGTGCCATCGCCGAACCGCGCGTGATGCACGCCCTGCCCCACACGATACTGCTTGTCGCCCACCGTGACACCGGTAGCGACGCCACGCGGTTGACGCGGCGCAATAGTATTGGTGGGCTTGCGTCCGAAAGCGTCGCCCCGATTGCCTCCACCCCAGCCCGCGCCCGTGCCGCCGACCTGGGCCAGACCGGCCTTGGGCGACAGCCACTTCAGGTGCTGTTCCGGAATTTCGTCCAGGAAGCGAGAACGCATCGCGTAGCGCGTCTGGCCATGCAGCATCCGGCTTTGTGCCAGGCTGATGTACAGGCGCTGGCGCGCGCGCGTGATGGCCACGTACATGAGGCGGCGTTCTTCTTCCAGCCCGGAAGCTTCCAGGACGCTGTTCTCGTGCGGGAACAGCCCCTCTTCCAGGCCGGTGATGAACACGGCGTCAAACTCCAGGCCCTTGGCCGCATGCACGGTCATGAGCTGGACGGCGTCCTGGCCCTGCTGGGCCTGGTTATCGCCGGCTTCCAGCGCCGCATGCGACAGGAACGCCGCCAGCGGGGTCAGGCCGTCGGACGCCACAATGGGCGCGTCCACCACGCCCGCATTGAGCGTGGAGGCCGTGTCCTGTTCGGGCACCACGCCAGCGGGCATGCCGTCGTAGTTTTCCTCGGACGCGAACACGGCCGCGGCCGTGATCAGTTCATTCAAGTTTTCCAGGCGTTCCGCGCCTTCGCGTTCGGCCTTGTAGTGCGCGTTCAGGCCGCTGGCCTCGAGCATGTGCTCGACCATTTCCGGCAGCGGCAGGTCGCGGGTCTCTTCGATCAGGCGATGGATCAGCTGCGCGAACTGCGCCAAGTTGGAACCACCCTTGCCGGGCACCAGGGCCACGGCCGCGTACAGGCTGGTGTCGTGCGCGCGCGCGGCGTCGCCCAATTGTTCCAGCGTGCGCGCGCCGATGCCGCGCGTGGGAAAGTTGACGACCCGCATCCAGGAGGTATCGTCGTGCGGATTGGCCATCAGGCGCAGGTAGGCCAGCGCGTGCTTGATTTCCTGGCGCTCGAAAAAGCGCAGGCCGCCGTACACCTTGTAGGGAATGCCGGCGGAAAAGATGGCGTGTTCCAGCACGCGCGACTGCGCGTTGCTGCGGTAGAGCACGGCGATCTCGCGGCGCAGGCTGCCTTCGCGGATCAGGGAGCGGATCTCGTCCACGATCCACTGCGCTTCCATGCCGTCGGACGGCTGCTCGATGACGCGCACCGGCTCGCCGTCGCCCTGCTCGGTCCAGAGATTCTTGCCCAGCCGGCCGGTGTTGTGGCCGATCAGCGCGTTGGCCGAATCCAGGATGTGGCCAAAGGAACGGTAGTTCTGCTCCAGGCGGATCACGGTGCCGCGCGCGTAATCGCGCTCGAAGTCGGCCATGTTGCCGACGTTGGCGCCGCGGAACGCGTAGATGGACTGGTCGTCGTCGCCCACCGCGAAGATCGCGGCGCCACCGCCGGCCAACAGACGCAGCCACTTGTATTGCAACGTGTTGGTGTCCTGGAACTCGTCGACCAGGATGTGGCGGAAACGGCGCTGGTAGTGCTCGCGCACGGGCGCGTTGCGCGACAGCAGTTCGTAGGCGCGCAGCAGCAGCTCGGCGAAGTCCACCACGCCCTCGCGCAGGCACTGGGCCTCGTAGAGCTGGTAGATCTCGATCAGGCGGCGGCGATGGGCGTCGTAGGCTTCGACGTCGGCGGGGCGCAGGCCCTCTTCCTTGGCGCCGTTGATGAAGCGCTGCACATCGCGGGGAGGATACTTTTCGTCGTCGACGCCGTTGGCCTTCATCAGCCGCTTGATCGCCGCGAGCTGGTCGGTGACGTCCAGGATCTGGAAGCTCTGCGGCAGGCCGGCATCGCGGTGATGCGCGCGCAGCATGCGGTTGCACAAGCCGTGGAAGGTGCCGATCCACAGGCCGCGCGTATCGATCGGCAGGATGGCCGACATGCGCGCGAGCATCTCGCGCGCCGCCTTGTTGGTGAACGTGACCGCCAGCAGCCCAAAAGGCGAGGCCTGGCCGGTTTGAATCAGCCAGGCCATGCGGGTGGTGAGCACCCGGGTCTTGCCGCTGCCCGCCCCGGCCAAGACCAGGGCGTGCTGCGGTTCTAACGTTACTGCGGCGCGTTGTTCAGGATTGAGCTTCTCTAGCATCATGCCGCGTAGCGGCGCAGACGTTGAGCGAATTGCTCGAGCCCGGCGATGCCGCTTTGCTGGGCGCGCTGGCACCAGGCCTGCAGGTCATGAAGAAGCTGTTCGCTGCTGGCGCTGGAGCTTTCCCAGATGCGGCCGAGTTCGCGGCGCATCTGCACCAGCGTGGCCAGCGACTTGTTCTGGGCGATGGCCTGGTCCACGGCGGCAACCTGTTCGGGCTGGAGGATGTCCTCGTTGCGGTGGATGGCGCGGCGCACGCTGTGCAGCTTGGTCCAGTCGCACTCGGCGCTGCCCTTGTTGCGCGAATCCTTCAGCTTGGCCAGCTCTTCGCGGGCCGCGCTCTTGATCACGTCCGCATAGCGGGCCATGACTTCGTAGCGGTGCGTGATCACGCCTTGCAGGGTGCGCAGGTCGATGCCGGTCTTGCTGTCGTCCAGCTTGAGCTTGGGCGCAACCTTCTTGATCTTGGCCAGGCCGAAGAACTTCAGGATGTTGATGTAGCACCAGCCGATGTCGAACTCGTACCACTTGGCCGAGAACTTGGCCGACGTGCCGTGGGCGTGGTGGTTGTTGTGCAGTTCTTCGCCACCGATCACGATGCCCCAGGGGAACACGTTGGTGCTGGTGTCCGGGCTGTTGTAGTTGCGGTAGCCCCAGTAGTGGCCGATGCCGTTGACGACGCCGGCGGCCCAGAAGGGAATCCAGGCCATCTGCACGGCCCACACCGTGACGCCGATGGCGCCGAACAGGGCGACGTCGATGGCGAGCATGCTCAGCACGCCCCACAGGCTGTGCTTGCTGTAGACGTTGCGCTCGAGCCAGTCGTCAGGCGTGCCGTGGCCGAACTTGGCCATGGTTTCCTTGTTGTTCGATTCTTCGCGGTACAGTTCCGCGCCGCGGAACAGCACCTTCCAGATGCCGAACAGGATAGGCGAATGGGGATCGCCTTCCTTTTCGCACTTGGCGTGGTGCTTGCGGTGAATGGCCACCCATTCCTTGGTGACCATGCCGGTCGTCATCCAGAGCCAGAAGCGGAAGAAGTGCATGACGGCCGGATGCAGATCCAGACCCCGGTGCGCTTGGCTGCGATGGAGAAAGACCGTGACCGCCACAATCGTGATGTGCGTCACAACCAGAGTGAACACGACGACCTGCCACCAAGTAGCTTGGGTCAGACCGCCGGCAATGAAGGAAAGGATGTAATCCATAAAGCTGTTAGGAGCCTCGCTAGAGAAGTGCCTGGAGTTTAGCTTACCTTGACCGACTTATGACAAGGTAGTTTCAAAATAGTTTTTGAGCGAAATCAAGGACTAAGCCTCGGTTTTTCAGGGCAAAAAACCACTCTCGCCGCCAAAAACGAAGGTTGCGAGGCCGAGCCTTGCGGCACGCGGCGCTAGGGCCGTCCTCCCCAGGGAACGTGGGGGGCATACGCGAAGGCGCAAGGTTTGGGCTGGATTTCGTCGTTAAAGTTCCTGTCAGCTGGGCATCCGGTCTTGAAGCAGACTCGCGGCAGGCGCACACTGCGGGTGCTTTGCTGACCAAACTGTCTCTTTTGCCCAACTGATGTTGCTGAAAAAAATACGTCCCCAATTATTTTGTACCGTGGCCGCGCTGGCAGCCGCCCTGCCTGCCTCCGTTCCCGCACAGACGGTGAAGTCGGGCGACGTCGCCGTGCTGGCCTCGTACTACGAGATCCGCGGCGCGGACTGCCTGGCGCTGCGCGCGCCGCGGGTATCGCTGACCATGATGCCGCGCCTGGGCAAGGCCAACATCATGCAGACGCGTGGCCAGTCCAGCGATTCCGGCCGTTGCGCCTACCAGGCCGTGCCGGTATCCCAGGTGGTCTACCAGGCCGACCAGCCCGGCAATGACAGCCTGGCCTGGGAAGTGAAGTACCAAAACAAGACGCTCGGCACGCGGCGCTACAGCGCCACGGTGGTGGTGACGCCGGGTCCCTGACCCGGCGTGCCCGTTCAGGCCGGCTGATCCTGCGGGCCGGCCGCGGTTTCCTTGGCCGGCGTTTCCGCCGATGCTTCGGTCGGAGTTTCAGCGCGGACATCGTCGGCGTTCGCTGCCTCGGCGTTCTCAGCCCCGGCTGCCGCGCCCTTCTTCCTGCGTTCGAACACCGCGGCAAAGAAGCCGTCGGTGCCGTGCACGTCAGGGCGCAGTTGGACGTAGGGTCCGTCCAGCTTCAGGGTTTCGCAGCGGGCGGCCAGAATTTCGGCGGCGTCCAGGCGCTCGAAATCGGGGTGGCTGGCCAGGAAGCGCTCGGCCTGCACCTCGTTTTCCTCGGCCAGCAGGCTGCAGGTGGCGTAAACCAGGCGACCGCCCGGCGCGACGCAGCGCGCCGCACTGTTGAGAATGCGTTCCTGCAACTGGCCCAGTTCGGCCAGCGCCTCTGGGTGCTGGCGCCATTTCAGGTCCGGATTACGGCGCAGGGTGCCGATGCCGCTGCACGGCGCGTCGACCAGCACGCGCTGGGCCTTGCCGGCCAGGCGCTTGACGCGGGCATCGTTTTCGCTGTCGATGACCACGGGCACCACGTTGGACAAGCCGCTGCGGGCGAAGCGCGGCTTGGCGCGCGCCAGGCGGGCCGCCGACACATCGAAGGCGTAGAGGCGGCCGGTGGAGCGCATCAGCGCGCCCAGCAGCAGCGTCTTGCCGCCCGCGCCAGCGCAGAAGTCGATGATCATTTCGCCGCGGCGCGGCGCCACCAGCAGGGCCAGCAGTTGGCTGCCTTCGTCCTGGACTTCGATGCTGCCGTTCTCGAACTGCGGCCAGCGATTGATGGCCGGGCGGCCTTCCATGCGGATGCCCCAGGGCGAATACGGCATGGCGACGGGCTCGTAGCGGCCGGCGCCCTGCTGCAATTCCGTCAGCATGGCGTCGCGCTCGACCTTCAACGGGTTGACGCGCAAGTCCAGGCTGGCCTGGCGGTTGAGCGCCTCGATCAGGGTTTCGGGGCTGTCCATGGCGCCCAGGCGCTCGTCCAGCCAGTCCGGAATGCTGCCGCGCACGGCGCGCGGCAGCGTGGCCAGATCGATCTGCGACACGCGTTGCAACCATTCGGCTTCAGCGGCGTCCATGCCTTCGGTCAGGGCCTCGGCGCCCAGCGTCGCGGCCAGGCCCAGGATGGCCAGGCGGCGCGAGGCCGGACCGACACCGCTTTCGCCGAATTGGCGGTAGCGGCGCAGATGGCGCAGCACGTCGTAGACGGCTTCGGCGACTTCGGAACGGTCGCGCGCGCCCAGATTGGGGTGATGGCGCAGCCAGTGCGACAGGGCCGCGTCGGCCGGATAGGTCCACTGCAGGATTTCGCCCAGGACGCGCTGGACCTGGTCGATACGGATGGCCGCATGCGACTGGCGCGGGCGGTTGAACTGGGGCTTGGGCGGGCGGTCCTGGCCACCGTCGCTGCCGCCGCCGCGCGGGCCGCCATACTGGCCCCGCTCGCCACCGCGATCATCGCCTCGCGGCGCGCCGTAGGACGGACGCGAGTCCGAGCGGCCTTCGCGACGGTCCGAACCATAGGAAGCGCGTTCGCTGCCACGGCCTTCGCTGCGCGGCGCGTCATAGGACGGACGCGAGTCCGGACGACCTTCGCGGCGTTCCGAACCATAGGAAGCGCGTTCGCCGCCACGGCCTTCGCCGCGCGGAGCGTCATAGGATGGGCGCGGACCCGGACGGCCTTCGCGACGCTCCGAACCATAGGACGCGCGTTCGCCGCCGCGGCCTTCGCCACGCGGAGCGTCATAGGATGGGCGTGGACCCGGACGGCCTTCGCGGCGCTCCGAACCATAGGAAGCGCGTTCGCCGCCACGGCCTTCGCCGCGCGGAGCATCATAGGACGGACGCGGGCCCGGACGGCCTTCGCGACGTTCCGAACCATAGGAAGCGCGTTCGCCGCCACGGCCTTCGCCACGCGGGGCGTCATAGGACGGGCGCGGGCCCGGACGGCCTTCGCGGCGCTCCGAACCGTAAGGGGCGCGCTCGCCGCCACGGTTTTCACCGCGCGGGGCGTCATAAGAAGGACGCGGCGCCGGACGGCCTTCGCGGCGCTCCGAACCGTAGGAGGCGCGTTCGCCGCCACGGTTTTCGCCACGCGGGGCGTCATAAGACGGACGCGGGCCCGGACGGCCTTCGCGGCGTTCCGAACCATAGGAGCCGCGCTCGCCGCCACGGTTTTCACCGCGCGGGGCGTCATAGGAAGGACGCGGCGCCGGACGACCACTGGCGCGCTCGTCGCGGCTGCCGCCCGAACGATCGTCACGGGCGCTGTCGCGCGCGACCGGCGTGCGCGCATCGCCCTTGGGGCGCGAGAAGAAGGACCGACCGTCGCGGCCTTCGGAGGCGGCCCTGGCGGCGCCTGCCGGACGGGAACGCGGAGATTGGGGTTTGCTCATGGTGTATTCCAATGGGGCGGAGGGCTTCCGCCCGAAAAATGCGATTCGGGGCCGCTCAGGCGGCCGGCGACCAGGCGAACAGGCGGTCGGGATCGCCTTGCACGTTCACCCGGTGGTCACTGGTCAGGGTAACCCGGCCTTCAGCCAGCCAGCGCACCGCCGCCGGAAAAGCGCGGTGCTCCACCGCCAGCACGCGCTCGGCCAGGGCTTCGGGCGTATCGCCCGCCAGGACCGGGACGCAGCCCTGGGCGATGATGGGGCCATGGTCCAGCACCGGCGTGACGAAATGCACAGTGCAGCCATGCACGCGCACGCCGGTAGCCAACGCCTGGGCGTGCGTGTGCAGTCCCGGGAAAGCCGGCAGCAGCGAGGGATGGATGTTCACCAGCCGGCCGGCATAGTGATTGACGAAGCCCGGCGTCAGCACGCGCATGAAGCCCGCCAGGATGACGTAATCGGGTTCGTAGCGGTCGATTTCGGCGGCCAGCGCGGCGTCGAAGGCTTCGCGGCTGGCGTAGTCCTTGTGGTACAGCGCACCAGTGGGGATGCCCTGGTGGGCTGCCCATTCCAGGCCCGCGGCGTCGGGCTTGCTGGCGATGACGGCGGCGACTTCGGCAGGCCAGCCCTCATTGCGGCAGGCTTCGGCCAATGCCTGCATGTTGCTGCCGCGTCCCGAGATCAGGATGACGATGCGGCGCTTGATGGTAGATATTTCCGGCAAGATAAGGAATTCCAAGGGAAATCGGGCCCGTCCGCCCTCCAGAATCCCGCGTGCGGCAACAGCCTGGACGCGCGTCAGGAGGAAACAGGAACAAACCCGGAATCCAAAATTGTAAACTCTCGCTCGTGAAACCATCGCTGCGCATCTACCGATCCCTGCCCCCGCCCGACCGGCGCGCCCCTTGCGCGCTGACGATCGGCAACTTCGACGGCGTCCACCGCGGACACCAGGCCATGCTGGCGCGCGTCTGCCAGGTCGCGCGCGACCGCAACCTGACGCCCGCCGTGATGACCTTCGAGCCGCATCCGCGGGAGTATTTCGCCACCCTGAACCAACGCCCGGAACTGGCGCCCACCCGCATTTCGGGTTTGCGCGACAAACTGGCCGCGCTGGCGCGCTACGGCATCTCCCAGGTCGTGGTGGAGCGCTTCAACGCCCGCCTGGCTGAAATGTCGGCCAACGCCTTCATCGAACAACTGCTGGTCCAGGGCCTGCACGCCAAATGGCTGCTGGTGGGCGAGGATTTCCGCTTCGGCCACAAGCGCAGCGGCGACATCGACCTGCTGCGCGAGGCCGGCCTGCGCCATGGCTTCGAAGTGCAGACGCTGGCGGACGTGACCGACCAGCAAGGCCACCGGATCTCCAGTTCCGAAGTGCGCACCGCGCTGGCTGTGGGCGATCTGGAACGCGCCCGCCACCTGCTGGGCCACCCGTACCACATCAGCGGCCACGTGATCCACGGCCAGAAGCTGGGCCGCACACTGGGCTTCCCCACCATGAACCTGCGCGTGGCGGAGCGCTGCGCCGCGCGCTCCGGTATCTACGTGGTGCAAGTCTACGGCCTGGCCGACCGTCCGTTGCCGGCGGTCGCCAGCCTGGGCGTGCGCCCCACCGTCGAAGACCGCGGCCGCGTGCTGCTGGAGTCACACCTGCTCGACGAGACCATCGACGCTTACGGTAAACTCGTACGCGTCGAATTCCTGCAAAAGCTGCGGGACGAAGAAAAATTTCCTGACCTCCCTTCCCTGACTGCCGCCATCGCCGAAGACGCGCGAAACGCGCGCGCCTATTTTGCCGTTCATGGACTATAAAAAGACCCTCAACCTGCCCGATACCTCCTTCCCCATGCGGGGCGACCTCGCCAAGCGCGAGCCCGCCTGGATTTCGCAGTGGGAGGAAAACCACGTCTACCAGGCAATCCGCGCCGCCAGCCGCGGCCGGCCGCGCTTCGTGCTGCACGACGGCCCGCCCTACGCCAACGGCGACATCCACATCGGCCACGCGGTCAACAAGATCCTGAAGGACATCATCGTCAAGAGCCGCAACATGGCCGGCTATGACGCGCATTACGTGCCGGGCTGGGACTGTCACGGCATGCCGATCGAAATCCAGATCGAAAAGAAATACGGCAAGCACCTGCCCGTGGCCGAAGTGCAGTCCAAGGCCCGCGCCTACGCGCTCGAACAGATCGACCGCCAGCGCAAGGACTTCAAGCGCCTGGGTGTGCTGGGCGAGTGGGATCGTCCCTACATGACGATGAACTTCAGCAATGAAGCCGACGAAATCCGCGCGCTGGGCCGCATCCTGGACAAGGGCTACGTGTTCCGCGGCCTGAAGCCCGTGAACTGGTGCTTCGACTGCGGCTCGGCCCTGGCCGAAGCCGAGGTCGAATACGCCGACCGCGTCGACCCGGCGGTGGACGTGGCCTTCCCGTTCGCCGAACACGCCAAGCTGGCCAGCGCCTTCGGCCTGGACTCGGTGGAAGATGGCGCCATCGTCATCTGGACCACCACGCCCTGGACCATCCCGTCCAACCAGGCGCTGAACCTGCATCCCGAAATCGAATACGCGCTGGTGCGCGTGTCGCCGGTTCCCAAGTTCGGCCCCCTGCTGCTGATCGCCAAAGAGCGCGTCGAGGCCTGCCTGAAGGCCTGGAACCTGGAAGGCGAAGTCATCGCCACCGCTCCGGGCGCGGCGCTGTCGGGCATCGAGTTCCGCCATCCGCTGGCGCAGTTCAATGCCGCCTACGACCGCAAGTCGCCCGCCTACCTGGGCGACTACGTGACGGCCGACTCCGGCACCGGCGTGGTGCACTCGGCGCCGGCCTACGGCATCGAGGACTTCGTGTCGTGCAAGGAGCACGGCATGAAGGACACCGACTTCATCAGCCCGGTCATGGGCGACGGCAAGTACGTGGACAGCCTGGCGCTGTTCGGCGGCCTGTCCATCTGGGACGCCAACCCCAAGATCGTCGAGGCGCTGCAGGAAGCCGGCGCGCTGATGCACGTAGAAAAGCACAAGCACAGCTACATGCACTGCTGGCGCCACAAGACCCCGATCATCTACCGCGCCACCAGCCAGTGGTTCGCCGGCATGGACGTGACGCCCAAGGACGGCAGCCCGACCCTGCGCGAATCGGCGCTGGCCGGCATCGACGCCACGGCCTTCTATCCGGCCTGGGGCCGCGCCCGCCTGCACGCCATGATCGCCAACCGTCCGGACTGGACCCTGTCGCGCCAGCGCCAGTGGGGCACGCCGATGGCCTTCTTCGTGCACAAGGAAACCGGCGCGCTGCATCCGCGCACGTCCGAACTGCTGGAACAGGTGGCACAGCGCGTCGAGCAAGGCGGCATCGAAGCCTGGCAGACGCTGGATCCGCGCGAACTGCTGGGCGACGAAGCCGACCAGTATGAAAAAAACCGCGACACGCTGGACGTGTGGTTCGACTCGGGCAGCACCCACGCCACCGTGCTGGGCGGCAAGGACGGCGACTTCGCCGGTTCGCACGGCGCTGAACTCGCCTGGCCCGCCGACCTGTACCTGGAAGGCTCGGACCAGCACCGCGGCTGGTTCCATTCGTCGCTCCTGACCGGCTGCATGCTTTACGGCCAACCGCCCTACAAGGCCCTGCTCACGCACGGCTTCGTGGTGGACGGCCAGGGCCGCAAGATGAGCAAGTCGGTGGGCAACGTGATCGCCCCGCAAAAGGTGTCCGACTCGCTGGGCGCGGAAATCCTGCGTCTGTGGGTGGCCTCCACCGATTACTCGGGCGAACTGTCCATCTCGGACGAGATCCTCAAGCGCGTGGTCGAAGGCTACCGCCGCATCCGCAACACGCTGCGCTTCCTGCTGGCCAACCTGGCCGACTTCGACGCCGTGACGCAGGCCGTGCCCTACGGCGAACTCTTCGAGATCGACCGCTACGCGCTGGCCATGACGGCGCAGATGCAGGCGGAAGTCCAGGCCAACTACGAACGCTACGACTTCCACCCGGCCGTCTCGCGCCTGCAGACGTTCTGCTCGGAAGACCTGGGCGCGTTCTACCTGGACATCCTCAAGGACCGCCTGTACACCTCGGCCGTGGACAGCCGCGCGCGCCGCTCGGCCCAGACGGCCCTGCTGGACATCACGCAGACGCTGCTCAAGCTGATGGCGCCGATTCTGTCCTTCACCGCCGAAGAAGCCTGGAAGGAACTGGTCAACTCGGCCCTGAAGAATCAGGCCGACGCCGCCCGCACCACCATCTTCACCGAGGTCTACCACGCCCTGCCGCCGTTCGCGGACGCAGACGCGCTGTCGGCCAAGTGGACCCGTCTGCGCGCCATCCGCGCCGAAGTCCAGCGCAAGCTGGAAGAAGTGCGCACGGCCGGCGACATCGGTTCCTCGCTGCAGGCCGAAGTCGATCTGTACGCCAACGGCGCTGACCAGGAACTGCTGGCCAGCCTGGGCGACGACCTGCGCTTCGTGCTGATCGTCTCGCGCGCCACCGTGCATGCAGGCGAAGGCGACACCCGCATCGAGGTCACGCCGTCGGCGCACAAGAAGTGCGAACGCTGCTGGCACTGGCGCCTGGACGTGGGCCAGGACGCTGACCACCCCGAGATCTGCGGCCGCTGCGTGTCCAATCTGTTCGGCTCGGGCGAAGCCCGCGACAAGGCTTGAGCATGGCCCGCCCCTCCGAACCCGGAGTGACGGGCGCCACCGCCCCCGCCCGCGCCGCACCGGCGCGCGTGGGCGGCTGGCTGGCGCTGGCATTGCTCATCATCGTGCTGGACCAGCTGACCAAGATCTACTTCAACACCTCATTCCAGTACGGCGAGCGCGTCAACGTGCTGCCGGTCTTCGACTTCACGCTGATGTACAACCGGGGCGCCGCGTTCAGCTTCCTGGCTTCCGAGGAAGGCTGGCAGCGCTGGCTGTTCACCGGCCTGGGCTGCGTGGCGGCGGTGGTCATCACCATCATCCTGCGCCGCACTCACGGCCAGCCGCGTTTCAGCCTGGCACTGACCCTGATCCTGGGCGGCGCCATCGGCAACGTCATCGACCGCGTGGTCTATGGCCACGTGGTGGACTTCCTGTTGTTCTACTGGAACGACTCCTACTTCCCCGCCTTCAACCTGGCGGACGTGGGCATCACCTGCGGCGCCGTGCTGCTGGTGCTGGACGAGCTCCTGCGAGGCCGCAAGGCCAAGACCCAGGCCTGAAAACGGCCCGGCCGGGGCGCCGCCATGCCCCGGTCTCCCCCCTCTTTCCCACGGTTTTTGTCCTGCTTGATGCCCCCTGAACGCATCGCGAACGGCGCAATGCCGCAATGCAGAATAAAATCACTGTCCGTTCCTCGTTTACACGGCGCTGAACCCGCCGCCTCCCTCATGCTCGACCTCGCCCGCAAACGCATCGTCCTCGGCCTGACCGGCGGCATCGCCTGCTACAAAATCGCTGAACTGGTGCGGCGCATGACCGAACAAGGCGCCACCGTCGACGTGGTAATGACCGAGGCGGCCACGCACTTCATCACCCCGGTCACCATGCAGGCCCTGTCGGGCCGCCCGGTGTTCGTGGACGCGTGGGACGCCCGCGTGCCCAACAACATGGCGCACATCGACCTGACGCGCGGCGCGGACGCGGTGCTGATCGCGCCCGCCAGCGCCGACTTCATGGCCAAGCTGGCCCATGGCATGGCCGACGACCTGCTGTCCACGCTATGCCTGGCACGTGCCTGTCCCTTGCTGGTGGCGCCCGCCATGAACCGCGAAATGTGGGCCAACCCGGCCACGCAGCGCAACGTCGAACAACTGCGCGCCGATGGCATCAGCGTGCTGGGCCCTTCCGCCGGCGAACAGGCTTGCGGCGAAACGGGCGACGGCCGCATGCTGGAAGCGCATGAGCTGCTGACCGACCTGATCGCCTTCTTCCAGCCCAAGCTGCTGGCCGGCCGCCACGTGCTGCTGACCGCAGGCCCCACGTCCGAACCGGTGGACCCGGTGCGCGTGCTGAGCAACCGCTCTTCCGGCAAGACCGGCTACGCGCTGGCGCGCGCCGCGCGCGAGGCCGGCGCCCGCGTCACGCTGATCACCGGCGCCACCTTCTTACAGGTACCGCGCGGCGTCACCGCGCTGTCGGTCACCACCGCGCGCCAGATGCACGACGCCGTGATGGCCAGCGCGGCTGACGCCGACATCTTCATCGCCGTGGCCGCGGTGGCGGACTGGCGCGTGAAGAACGTCAGCAACCAGAAGCTGAAGAAGACCAGCGAAGGCGGCGGCGCGCCCGTGATGGAATTCGAACCCAATCCGGACATCCTGGCCGAAGTCGCCAAGCTGCCCAATGGCCCCTGGTGCGTGGGCTTCGCCGCCGAAACCGAAAAGCTGGCCGAACATGCCGAAGCCAAGCGCACGCGCAAGGGCATTCCGCTGCTGGTGGGCAACCTGGCGCACAAGGTCATGGACGCGGACACCACTGAACTGGTGCTGTTCGACGAACAAGGCACCCACCCCCTGCCCGCTGGCGACAAGCTGGACGCGGCGCGGCGCCTGATCGCCGAGATTGCCGCGAGAGTGCCCAGCAAGTAAAAAACCAGGCCTCGCGGCTTGGCCTGGCTGCTGATGAACCCCTGTCCTCGGACAGGGGTTTTTCTTTACTGGCGGCTCTGCCGCGGGATTGGCCGCGCTCAGTGGATGTGTTCGTCGGCCGAACGATCCTCGCGCTCCATCTGCAGCGTCGTATGGTGCAGGTCAAAATCCTCCTGCAAGCGGGCTTCGATGGCGCAGCGCACCTGTTCGCCGTCCGCCCCGGGCGCCAGCACCACATGGCCCGTGAGCATCGGATTACTCTGCGTCACCGCCCACAGATGGATGTCGTGGATGGAGGCCACCCCTGCCGTGCCGGCGATGGCGGCGCGCACGGCCTGCAGGCTCATGCCCGGCGGCACGCCTTCGAGCAGGATGTTCACGCACTCGCGCAGCAGCACCCATGTGCGCGGGAACACCATGAAGCCTATACCTACCGCCAGCGCGGAATCCACCCAGCGCCAGCCCGTGAACCAGATGAGCACGGCGCCGACGATCACGCCGATCGAGCCCAGCATGTCGGCCCATACCTCCAGGTAGGCGCCCTTCACGTTCAGGCTTTCGTCTTTGGCGCTTGCCAACAGGCGCATCGAGATCAGGTTGACGACCAGCCCAACCACGGCGACGGCCAGCATCCCCAGCGACTGGATGTCCTGCGGCGCCGACAAGCGCTGGTAGGCCTCGTACAGGATGTAGAACGCCACGCCCAGCAGCACCAGCGCGTTGACCGCCGCCGCCAGGATCTCGAAGCGGGCGTAGCCGTAAGTGCGCATCAGGTCGGCCGCCTTGCGGCCCGCGCGTATCGCCACCAGCGCCAGCAGTAAAGCCATGGCGTCGGTCAGCATGTGCATGGCATCGGAAATCAATGCCAGGCTGCCTGTGATCATCCCGCCCGCGATCTCCACCAGCATGAACGTGCTGGTCAATGCAAAGGCGATCCAGAGGCGGGATTCGGGCAAGGCGCGCACGTCACCGTGCTGATGGCTGTCGCTCATGGCTGTCCTGGTCGTGGAAGGAAATCAAGGCTGAACCGTGCGCGCGACCGCGGTGCCGCACTGTCCGCAGAAACTCGCTCCTGGGGCAAGCGCGGTACGGCACTGGGGACATGCGGCCGCCGCGAGCGAGGCGCCGCATTGCGAACAATACCGGCTGCCCGCAGGCTGCGCCGCGCCGCAACTATTGCAGGCCACGCCTGCCGCATGCGAGGAAGCGCTTTGCGGCGGATTGCCGTGGGAGCCCCCCCGATGGCCATCGTAGCCATGACGGCCGCCGTAACCATGGCGGCTGCCCTGTCCGCCCAGCAGATGCTTCAGTATGCCCATTTCAGACTCCGAATCGCCGTTCCGGCGTATTGCCAGGCCTCATGAAAAAGCCTGAAGTAACTTCAGAGTCAAGCTCGGCAGCGTGGAACATAAAAAAACCCTCCGTGTTACTGGAGGGTCTTTGGGGCAACCTGGCTTACTGTTCCAGGCTGATGTTGGCCGCCTTGACGATGTCGGCCCATTGCTGGCGGTCCTTCTCCAGGAATTGGCTGAACTGCTCAGGCGTCATGCCGGTGACCGGCTCGGAACCCAGGCCGGCCATCTTCTCGACCAGCGCGGGCTGCTTCAGCACGTCCTGCATGGCCGCGTAATAGGCAGCCAGCACGTCGGCGGGCAGGCCGGCGGGCGCGAACACGCCCTGCCAGGTCGGCATGTCGAAACCCTTCAGGCCTTGCTCATCCAGCGTCGGCACGTTGGGCAATTGCGGCGCGCGCTTGATCGAAGCCACGGCGATGGCCTTGACCTTGCCTTGCGAGGCCAGCGGCGCGGCGGTGGAGATGTTGTCCATCGTCATGGCGATATGGCCGCCCAGCAGATCGGTGATGACGGGCGCGGCGCCGCGATAGGCGGCGTGCGGCACCTTCACGCCCAGCTTGTACAGCATGGTCTCGGCGATCAGGTGGTTGGAAATGCCCACGCCAGCAGTGCCGTAGGTAGCGGTCGGCGTCTTCTGGAAATACTCCTTCAGTTCGGCCAGGTTGTTGGCCGGCACGTCCTTGTTGACGATGACCACGTTGGGCTGCACCGCGGCCAGCGTGATGGGCGTGAAATCCGCCGGCTTGTAGTTGGTGCCCTTGGGATTCAGGACATGGGTAATGGCCATGGAACCGGCGGCGGCAATGCCGATGGTATAGCCGTCGGCCGGCGACTGGGCCAGGCGGTAGGCCATGATGTTGCCGCCGGCGCCGGCCAGGTTTTCGACCACGACGGGCTGGCCCAGGCGCTGCGACAGCGGCTCGGCCAGCAGGCGCGCCAGGGTGTCGGCGGAACCGCCGGGCGCGAAGCCCACCAACAGGCGCACCGGCTTGGCGGGTTTCCAGGCGTCGGCGGCGTAGGCCGGCGCGGCCGTCAGGGTTGCGACGGCGAACAGTGCGCCAGCGGCGCGATGCAGATTACGGCTGAACATGAAAAACACTCCCAACGATTGATTGACGAAGCCCGCTTCGTCTCCTCTCGCCGCTCGTCCGCCCCGGCCTTGCCGCGCATCGCTGTGTGCGGCAA
>NZ_JCBAMT010000106.1:0-21452 GCF_059760445.1 Achromobacter sp. D7-1
GATTTTCGGATGTGGTTCGTTAGACATAGAGACAGACCCGAGGCGCCCGCGGTCTGGCCCTACCCATCGACGAACCAGGAAGCTCTCATGGCAGCACGCCATACATCCTCTACTCTTGCCGAGCCCCAGACGCCCGGGGCAGGTCCGGCGCGCTTGCGCCTTGTCGTCCATCTTGCATTGGCAGCAATGGTCCCGCTTGCCGCGCCCGCCGTGTCCTGGGCCCAGCCCGCCGCGGTGCAGGGGATCGCCTTCGCCATCGCGCCCACCACGCTGGACGAGGCGCTGGGCCAGTTCGGAGTCGCCGCCAACGTCACCGTGGCCGCGTCGCCAACGCTGACCCGCGGCGTGACGACGCAAGGGCTTAGCGGCCGCTACACCGCCGAGCAAGGCCTCACACGCCTGCTGGCCGGCACGGGCCTGCAAGCCGTGGCCAACGCCAATGGAGAGGGTTACCACCTGCGCCGCATTCCACAAGGCGATGCGACCACCCTCGCGCCGGTCACGGTAACGGGCATGGCCGACCCAGCCGTCACCGAAGGCACGGGCAGCTATACCAGCGGGATCGTGACCATAGGCAAGGGCGAGCAGACCCTGAAAGAGATTCCGCAGTCGGTCACGGTGGTGACGCGCCAGCGCATGGACGACCAGAACGCCAACACCCTAGACGACGTGCTGGCCAACAGCACCGGCATGACGCTCTACAAGAGCCCGATGGGCGGCAACTACGTGTTCTCGCGCGGCTTCCGCGTCGACAGCTACCAGTTCGACGGCGTCAACCGCGCCTTCTACTACCCCCAGGCCAACAGTTTCACCAGCAGCACCGTGATCCTGGACCGCGTGGAAATCATCCGCGGCGCCACCGGCCTGCTGCAAGGCGCCGGTTCGCCCAGCGCCGCGGTCAATCTGGTGCGCAAGCGCCCGCTGGCCGAAAACCAGGTGCAGCTCTTGGCCAGCGGCGGCTCCTGGAACAACTACCGGGCCGATATCGATGCGACCGGTCCCTTGAATGCATCGGGTTCCCTGCGCGGACGCGCCGTGGCCAGCTACAACGACCGGGACTACTTCTACGACAATGCCGACAGCCGCACCGGCGTGCTGTATGGCGTGCTGAGCTACGACCTGGGCCCCGCCACCACCTTGACCGGCGGCGTCAGCTATGAAGAACTGCGATCCACGCCGTTCTTCCATGGCCTGCCCCACTACACCAACGGCGACGACATCGGGCTGAAACGCTCGACCTCGCTCTCGCAAGACTGGAACCGCTGGAACGGCAAGCAGACCACCGTGTTCGCCGAACTCGCGCACCGCTTCAACCAGGACTGGTCGCTGAAACTCACCGGGACTTCCACCCAAGAGTCCAACGATTCCAAATACGCCTTCACCGAAGGCGCGGTCAACCCGGCCACCGGACTCGGGCCGACGATGTACGCCGGCATCTTCGATTTCTCCACGCACAACAAGGCGCTCAACCTGGACGTGGACGGCGCCTTCGAGGCGCTGGGCCGCAAACATTCGATCAGCGTGGGCGCCAGCATCAACGAACTGACCAGCAAGAACGATTTCGCGACCGCGCGCCTGAACCGCGCCGTGAACGTCTGGGACCCGGATCACCATGTGCCCGAACCCACGGATGAATGGCTGCGCGAAAACGCCTACCGCGGCGCGGCGACCATCATCAAGATGAAACAGACCGGCGTCTACGGCGTGGGCCGCTTCAAGCTGGCGGACCCCTTGACGCTGGTGGCAGGCGCCCGCGTCAGCTGGTACGAGAACACCGGCAACTACCGCGATGGCGGCCAGCAGTACACCGACCCCTACAAGGAAAATGGCGTCGTCACGCCCTACGGCGGCCTGATCTACGCCTTCAATCCCCAGTGGTCCGGCTACGTCAGCTTTGCGGAGATCTTCGAGCCGCAGAACGCCGTGGACGCGTCGGGCCAGATACTGGACCCCATCCTGGGGAAGAACTACGAAGCAGGCATCAAGGGCGAACTGCTCGACGGCCGCGTCAACGCCTCCGTCGCGCTCTTCCGCGTCGACCAGAAGAACCGCGCCCAGCAAGACCTGGTCAGCGCGTGCACCGTCGGCGACATCTGCTATCTGTCCAGCGGCAAGGTGCGCAGCCAGGGCGTGGACGCCGAAATCAGCGGCGAGGTCGCCCCGGGCTGGCAACTGTTTGCCGGCTACACCTTCAATACCCTGAAGTTCCTGGACGACACCGAGGTATCCAGCACCAACTTCGGCCGCACGGTAACGCCCAAGCACATCCTGCGCCTGTGGTCCGACTACCGCCTGCCAGGGCAATGGTCGGCGTGGACCCTGGGCGGCGGCGTGAACTACCAGACCGGCAGCTACACCGAGACGCGGTCGGTGCGGGTATCGCAAGCGCCCTACGCCGTCTGGAATGCGCGCATCGGCTACAAGATCAACAAGAACTGGTCGGCGGCGTTGAACGTGAACAACCTGTTCGACAAGTCCTACTACCAGACGATAGGCGCGCCGGGCTGGGGCAGCTTCTACGGCGAGCCCCGCAACGCGACGCTGACGGTGCGCGGAACGTTCTGAGGACGCGGCATCCCTACCTGGCCGGATCGAAGGGGAGCCACACCGGATCCTTGCGGTCCGGCCTCTTGTCGCCGCGTCGCGACTCACTTTAGAATGCGGATGATTCTCATTTTTCACGGGCGCCGGTTTCCTCCAGGCCCGCGACAAGCCGGAGGGCCGCATGTCCGCGACCGAGTTTGCAGTGCCGTCCCAGGGCATCGATGTCCTGTACGCGAATCACCACGGCTGGCTGAAGGGGTGGCTGCGGCGCCGGCTGGGCAACTCCTCGGACGCGGCCGATCTCGCGCATGATACGTTCATGCGCCTGCTGGTCCGCGGCGAGACTGTCGCGGTGCGCGAACCGCGCGCGCTGCTGACCACGGTGGCCCAAGGCGTGGTGTCCAACTTCATGCGGCGCCGCCGGATCGAAGAGGCTTATCTGGCCAGCCTGGCCGACCTGCCCGAACGCGAAGCGCCCGGCCCTGAAACACGCGCCATCCTGCTGGAAACACTGATCGAACTGGACCGGCGCCTGGATACGCTGACCGCTCCGGTGCGCCAGGCATTCTTGCTCTCCCAGCTAGAAGGCATGAAGCAAGCGGACATTGCCGCGACGCTGAAGGTCTCGCTCGCCACCGTGCAGCGCTATATCGCCAAGGCGGCGCACCTCTGCTTTTTCGGCGCCTGATGATCCCCCTCCTCCAGCCGCCGCGACCGACACCGCCATGCCCATCTCGCCCGCGGACCCGAGCCTGACGGCGTTCCCCCATCTGAACGGCGCGCCGCTGCCCGCAAGCGTCAGCCTGCGCGCCGTGGAGTGGCTGGTCGCCTTGCAAGCGGCCGATGCCAGCGACTCCACGCATGCAGCCTGCCAGCGCTGGCGGGCGGAACATCCCGACCATGAGCGCGCCTGGCGCCACATCGAGTCCTTCGGCCAGCAACTGCGCGGGCTGAACACGCCGCTGGTGCGCGGCACGCTGACACATGAAGACCGCAACGGCCGGACACGCCGCCGGGCCATCAAGACCCTGGCCCTGGCCTTGTTCGCCGGCGGCGGCGCCTGGCTGGCGCGCGACAGCCTGTGGCGCGGCTGGCAGGACTGGCAATCCGACCACCACACGGATGCCGGCCAGCGCCTGGGCGTCACGCTGGCCGACGCCAGCCGCATCGACCTGGACACCGCAAGCGCCATCGACGTGCGCTTCGACGGCGCGCAGCGCCTTGTCCGGCTGCTGCGCGGCCGGATCCTCGTCACCACCGCGCCCGACCCGGCCTCCCCGATCGGACGCCCTTTCCTGGTCGAAACGGCCCAAGGCCGCGTGCGCGCGCTGGGCACCCGCTACAGCGTGCGCCAGTTCCCAGACCGCAGCCACGTCGCGGTGTTCGAGGGCACAGTAGAAATCCGGCCCGACCTCCATACGGACGCGCCGCGGCTTATCCGCGCGGGCGAACAGGCCTCGTTCACCCGCGACGCGGTTGATCAGCCCCGGCCCGCCGAGCCGGGCGATGCCTCATGGTCGGTGGGCATGCTGGTCGCGCAGGACATGCCGCTCTCCGACTTCATCGAGGAACTTGCGCGCTACGTGCCTGGCCGCCTGGCCTGCGCCCCCGATGCCAGCCACCTGAAGGTTTCTGGCATCTATCCGTTGGACGACGCCGATCGGGTGCTGGACATGCTGCGCCGGACGCATCCGGTCGAAGTCGACCGGATGACGCGCTATTGGATCACCGTGCGCCTGCGCGGCGCCTAACGCGACGGCGCGCACACCATCCGCCTGTTTTTTTCGGACAAACGTGAGGGGTTTCCGGTTTTCAAGTGGCAAACCTAATAGAAGCCACATTTTTCCACCGAAAACCGGACCCCTCATGGACTACCGCCTGCCTCGGCGCGCCGCGCGCCTCATCACATGCAACACCCTGGCGCTGGCCGCAAGCCGCACCTTCTGGCTCACGGCGACGGGCATCGCCTTGAGCGCCGGCGTGAACGCCGTCCAGGCCCAGGCCGCTGCCAGGACCTACGCCATCCCCGCCGGCATGCTGGAGAGCGCGCTGACCCGCTATGCGCTCGAAAGCGGACTGATGCTGTCCTATTCCGCCAGCGACGTCGCGGGCAAGCGCAGTGCCGGCCTGCAAGGCGGCTTCGAGGCGTCCGAAGCCCTGGCCAGGCTGCTGGCCGGCACGGGGCTGGCGGCCCGGCTGCAGCCCAACGGCGGCTACGTGCTGCGGCCGCTGCCCGGCGGACAGCCGGGCCAGGAGTCCGCGCAGACCTTGCCCACAGTCACGGTCACGGGCCTCCATGAATCCGCCTCCGGCCCGGTGCAAGGCTTCGTCGCCCACCGCAGCGCAACCGCGACCAAGACCGACACGCCGCTGCACGAAACGCCCCAATCCGTCTCGGTGATTCCGCGCGACCAGGTGGTCGCGCAGGCGGCCGACTCGCTGGACCAGGCGCTGGGCTACACCGCCAGCGTCATGTCGCTGGAAGGCGGGGCGCTCAGGCACATCGGCACCCGCTTCACGGTCCGCGGCTTCAACATCACGGGCGCGGCCCCGCTGTATCTGAACGGCACCAAGTTCCCCATCAACTCGCTCAGCGGCGCCATCGAGCCCTACAACTTCGAGCGCATCGAACTGCTCAAGGGGCCGGCCTCTATCCTGTACGGCCAGGCCGCGCCGGGCGGGATCATCAACCTGGTCAGCAAACGCCCCACGGCGGAGCCCCTGCGCGAGCTCGAACTGCAGACAGGTAGCTGGAACAAGAAGCAGATCGCCATGGACCTGGGCGGGCCGGTGACGGAGGACGGGAATGTGCGCTACCGCCTCACCGGCCTGGCGCGCGACAGCGACACCATGATCGATTACATCAACAATGACCGCCAGTCGCTGGCCGGCGCGCTGGAGTGGCAGATCAGCGATGCCACCCTGATCACCCTGCTGGCCAGCTACAGCCGGACCGACAGTCCCTACGATTCAGGCAAACCCCTGGAGGGCACGCTGCTGCCCAATCCCAATGGCCGCATATCGCGCTCCCGCTTCGTCGGCGAACCCGGCTTCGACCGTTATGTTGTAAAGGGCACCACCCTGGGCTACCTGCTCGAACACAGGCTGAACGACGATTGGCAGGTCAGGCAGAACCTGCTGGCCTATGAACACAAGGCCGACAACCAGTACGCCGCGGTGAATGCGCGCGTGAGCCCGTCGAACCCTGCCTTGGGCACGCGCTATGCCGTCACCCGGTACGACACCGACAAGGGACTCGCCGTGGACAACCAGCTGCTGGGCAAGCTGCGCCATGGCGGGGTCGAACACACGCTGTTGTTCGGCATCGACTGGAGCAAAAGCGAATTCACGCGTTCCCAGGAATTCGGCAGCATTGCGCCGATAAATCTGTACAAGCCTGTCTATGGCGCCCGGCCCAATCTCGGCGCCCCCAACTATTCCGAAAACGCCGTGCGCCAGCTGGGCTTCTACGGGCAAGACCAGATCAAGTTCAACGAGCGCTGGATCGTGCTGCTGGGCGGCCGCTACGATTCCGTCCGCACCGACTCGACGCCGGGCTCGGGAGGCCAGAACTCCCATGCCTTCACGCCGCGCGCCGGCCTGATGTACCTGTTCGACAACGGCCTTGCCCCCTACTACAGCTACAGCAAGTCCTTCCAGCCCACCCCTGGTTTGGACTTCAGCGCCAATCCCTTCAAGCCCACCACCGGCGTACAGCACGAGATCGGCTTGAAGTACGAACCCAAGGGCGTGGACGCGTCGATCACCGTGGCGCTCTACGAAATCACCCAACGCAATGTCCTCACCAGCGATCCCGCCCACGTGGGCTACCTGGTCCAGACCGGCGAAGTGCGCTCGAAAGGCGCCGAGATCGAGGCCCGGGCCAGCCTGAACCGGCAACTGGACCTGGTGGCCGCCCTGGCGACGACGGATGCGCGCATCACCAAAAGCAATCTGGGCAATGAAGGCTCGCGGCCCGCATCGGTCCCGCGCAACATGGCTTCGCTCTGGATGGACTACCGGTTTTCGTCCGTGCCGGGCCTGAGCGCGGGCGTCGGCATGCGCTACGTGGGCCGCCAGGAGATCTATGACCTGCCTGTGCCCTCGTACACCACGTACGACGCCGCGCTGCGCTATCAATGGGACAAGTGGCAATTCGCCCTGAACGTGAAGAACCTGGCCAACAAGACCTATGTTGCCGCGTGCCCGGGCACCTGCTTCTATGGCGACGAGCGCAACATCACGCTGACGGCGCGCATCAACTGGTAAGCAGCGATTCGTGAGCCGATGGCGCGACGGCAATCGCGATCTTTCCCTGGAGGCCGTTGCTGGGACTCTCCAGCCGCGCATGAGCCAGCGCTATATCGGCAAGCGCATAGACCGCACCCACGTGCGGCCGCAACTGGCCGCGCGCGATCAATGCGCTCAACTCATCGAGCTTGCCGCGGTTTTGCCGCGTGAACACGAAGTGGTAACTCGCGTTCTTGCCCCAGGCCTGGATCAGGTTTTGCGGCTGGGCGATATCCACGATCGAGACGACCCGCCCCAGCTGCGCAAGCGCATCGGGGCTGCGCGCCAGGGTGTTGCCGCCGATGGTGTCAAACACGACGTCGACGCCGCGCCCGCCCGTCTCCCGCATGACGGCTTCGACGTAGTCTTCCTTTTCATAGTCGATGGTCACATCGGCGCCCATGCTGCGCGCGAATTCGGCGTTGGCTGCGCGCACGGTCGTGTACACCCGTGCTCCGATGGCCTTGGCCAACTGGATCGCCACATGGCCGACGCCGCCCGCGCCGCCGTGCACCAGGACGCTTTCCCCGACTCTCAGTCCCGCGCGCACCACCAGCGCTTCCCACGCCGTTCCACCCACCAAGGTCAGGCTGGCCGCCTCGAGATGGCTCAGCGAGGGCGGCTTCCTCCCGATGATGCTCTCCGCCGCGACGTGATACTCCGCGTAGCTGCCCGGCCCGTCGAATATCTGCGGGGTGTACCAGACCTCGTCGCCAGGAGCGAAGGCCGTCACGCCCGGCCCCACGGCTTCCACCACGCCGGAGACATCATGTCCGGTAATGGCCGGCAGCGGCACCAGGTCGGGATAGTCGCCGCGCCGGACTTGATAGTCCAGGGGATTGATCGAGGTTGCATGTACCCGGACCAGGACTTGTCCCGCCTGCGGCACAGGCACGGGCAGGTCGCGGAGTTCGAACGATTCCGGGCCGCCAAATGATTTGAGTGTCATCGCCTTCATAGCTTTCTCTCGCTTCGAAAAATAGGGATATCGGGAAATACCGATATTTACCAGTAAAAAAATTACAGCTCTTTCCCGATGATCTTGGCAAGAGCACTGATGGTCGCTTCGTTCCGCTTGTAGTAGGTCCACTGACCGATGCGCCTGACTTCGACCAAGCCGGCCCGTTGCAGCGTTGCAAGGTAATCAGACACCGTGGACTGCGATAGCCCGACGCCTTCCTGGATGCTGCTGACGCAGACGCCCACCGTATGAACGTCGCCTTCGTCCTGCGGCGGAAAGTTCTTTGCGGGGTCCTTCAAGCCTTGCAAGATTTCAAGGCGGGTGCGGTTGGACAGGGCTTTGAATATGTCGAGCAATTCCATGACCGCATTGTATCGGCATTTCCCGATATGTCAATGAATCACGCTCCCGCCCTACTTGTCGACCGACCGCATATCGCAAGTCGTCTCCGAAGACGAGCAGACGCCGCGAAACCACGCCCGCCCTCGCGTGCGATCCTTGGGCGCCAGTGGCTCGAACGTCTCGGTGTTGCGCATCTCGTAGTCCAGCAACAGCCATTCGCCCTCGCAGGCGACGATGCCGCGCAGCGAGGCTCTCTCGGTCAGCCAGTCGCCTCCCAGATCCAGCAGCCGTTCGCTGCTGGCGTCCGGGCGGGCGTAGCCCCGCGCCGACTGGATGCCGACCTGCGCATCGCTGGCCTCGATCCAGCCCTCGCCCCGATACACGGGCCGCGGCTTGCTCTGTTCATCGCCGGTCTTGTCGTCGCTGGCGTTCCTGATCTTGAGCCAGCCGTCGCGTGCCTCGATCACGTCGAAGGTGACGCTGTAGTAGTCGATATTGGGATCGGCGCCTTCGCCGCGAGTGGTCGGCAGGCTGCCCGCCACCGCTGCCTGGGCGGAGGCCGCCGCGCGCACCTGGATGGCTGGTTTCTCGTCGGTCGTCCATCCCGAGAAGCTGCACGTCGTCGGGCCCGCCGGGGTCCAGGCGGCGAGCTTGGACGCAGCCTCGGCATGGAGCGCGGGCGATAAGGTCAGCGCGGTTAGCAGCAAGAGAATCCGTCGAACAGTCATGGAGTTGATCGCTTCGTCGATTGCGGGCCGGCAAAGCGTAGCATGGCGAGCCGCGTCGATCGGCCCCCCATCAATTGCTGTTGATCCATTCCTGCGTATCCCGGACGAACCAGGGCAGATTCAGGCGCTCGCCTTCGCCGGACTGTATGGTCAAGCGCTGATCCGAGGGGCCTGGGGTCGTGTTCTTGCCCTGCCCCGTGGAAGGAGACCGGCTGCGATAGTCCAGCTCGGTTTGCTGAGGAGGCTTGTCCGCGCAGGCGGCGATCAACACACACGCGAGCGCAGCGAGGACAGGCCGCAGTGCCAGACGAAAGGTCTTCATGATGTTCTGGTTCCTGCTGAAGGCACAGGCCAAAGTGCCGGAAAATCAGGGCCTACAGCCCATACCTTACTCGCAATGCAAGACCTGCGTGGCCTGTCACAGCGGCATATTGAAATAGACGACCCGCTGAGTCTCTTTAAACCCCAGGCGCGAGTGGGCGGCCTGGCTTACCAGATTGTCCAGCGCGGTATCCGAGGCCAGCTCCTTGCATCCCCTATCCAGCGCCCACTCCCGAACGGCGGCGACCAGGGCCCTGGCCGCACCCCGCTGCCTGGCTTCGGGAATGACGTACAGCCCTTCCAGGAACGCCACGGGGCTGGAGTCCGTACCATTGACGTAGTCCGTCCTGATGGAAGCTTCGGCAAGACCCAAGGCCTGCCCGCCATCGGAACTCACCAGAAACTGGGCGTACCTGTCCGGCGAAGACACCTGGTCGTCCATGTCTTGCTGGTGCTCGGCGGCCGACGCATCGGGCCAGAGCGCCATGCGCAATTGGAGCCAGGCGGCATTCCGGGAAGAAGTGATTGCGGTGGTTTTCATGGGCAGGATAGGTTCTCCAGGTGACGCGAAAAATTTATCACCTTGCCCTGCCCGCTGTCGAAGCGCATCCGCGCTGCGGCATGCGCCGCCCTACTCCTGCACCGGCACCGTATAGTTCAGCGCCAGCCGGCCGCCGTCCGCATACACCGTCTGCCCGGTCACGTAGCTGGCGTCGTCGCTGGCCAGGAACAACGCCACCTTGGCGACTTCATCCGTCGATCCCAGCCGCTGCATGGGAATGCGCGACAGCACGGTCCTGCGGGCTTCGGGATTGCTGGTGATCGTGGCCAGGATCTCGGTATCGATGCTGCCGGGGCCGATGGCGTTGACGCGTATGCCATGCGGCGCCAGGGACAGCGCCATCGATTTGGTCATCTGCCGCACCGCGCCCTTGCTGGCGCCGTAGGCCAGCTGGTCCGGCATGGCCAGCTCCGCCGTCATCGAGGACAGGGTCACGATGGCGCCGTTGCCGCGTCCGCCCGCCACCATGGCGCGCGCGGCGGCCTGCGCCACCAGGAAGGTGCCGCGCACGTTGACGTTCATGACCGCGTCCAGGTCTTCCAGCTTCAGGTCCAGGAAATCCGCAGCGCGGATCACGCCGGCGTTGCAGACGCAGATATCCAGGCCGCCCCAGCGCCGCACGCACTCGTCGGCCAGCCGCTGGGCGTCGGCTGGATCGGTCACGTCCGCCAGCGCCGCGGCGGCGCGTGCTCCCAGCGAGCGGGCCGCCGCCATCAGTTCGGCCTCCTTGCGGTCGGCCAGCAGCACGTATGCGCCCTCGGCCACGAAGCGACGCGCGATCGCCAGTCCGATGCCCCCGGCCGCGCCGGTGACCAGCGCCACTTTGTCCTGCAATCTCATGTCAGACTCCCACGTAGGCGGCCACCAGGTCGGGCCGCTCGGACAATTCCGCCGAGCTGCCGCGCCACACCGTCACCCCCTTGTCGAGGATGACGTTGCGGTCCGACAGGCGCAGCAAGGCCGTGGTGTTCTTGTCCACCACGATCATCGACAAACCTTCGGCCTTCAATTGGGCCAGCACGCGCCAGATTTCGGCGCGCACCACCGGCGCCAGCCCTTCGGTCGCTTCGTCCAGCACCAGCAGGCTGGGATTGGTCATCAGCGCGCGGCCCAGCGCCAGCATCTGCTGCTCGCCGCCGGACAGCTGGGTGCCCAGGTTGGCGCGCCGTTCGCGCAGGCGCGGAAACAGTTCATACACGCGTTCCAGCGTCCAGCTGCGGGCGCCGCCGCGGACGATGGCCGTGGCAACCAGGTTCTCTTCCACCGTCAGGGTCGGGAAAATCTGGCGCCCCTCGGGCACCAGCGACAGCCCCATCCGGCCGATGCGGTAAGGCGCCAGCCCGCGCAGGGAACGTTCGCCATAGCGGATGCTGCCCTGGCTGGCCGGCAGCAGGCCGAACAGGCACTTGATGACGGTGCTGCGGCCCATGCCGTTGCGCCCGATCAGGCCGAGAACCTCGCCCTGGCCCACGTCCAGGTCTACGCCGAACAGCGCCTGGCAATGCCCATAGGCCGCCGTCAATCCGTTGATGCTCAACATGGCGGCTCCTTATGCGTCGGCGTCATCGCCCAGATAGGCGCGGCGCACGTCGGGATGGTTGCGTATCTGGTCCGCGCTGCCAGTGGCAATGATCTTGCCGTAGACCAACACGCTGATGCGGTCGGCCAGCGCGAACACGGCGTTCATGTCGTGTTCGACCAGCACGATGGTGTAGCGGCCCTTCAGGCTTTGCAGCAAGGCGATCACGCCCGCGCTTTCGGCCGCGCTCATGCCGGCCATGGGTTCGTCCAGCAGCAGCACCGACGGCTCGCCCGCCAGCGCCATGGCGATCTCCAGCTGGCGCCGCTGGCCGTAGGCCAGGCTGTCCACCTGCGCCTCGGCCACGTCCTCCAGCTTGCAGGCCCGCAGGGCTTGCCTGGCGGCGTCCACCACGTCGGCGCAATCGCGCAAGGCGGTCCAGGCCGACAGGCGCCGGCGGCGTTTGCGCAAGGCGGCCAGGCAGGCGTTGTCCAGCACCGTGTAGCTGTCGAATACCGAAGTCACCTGATAGGAGCGCAGCATGCCCTGGGCCACACGTTCCTGCACCGTGGCGCGGGACACGTCGGCGGCGCCCAGGCGCACCGCGCCGCCATCGGGGCGCAATTCGCCGGACAGCAGGTTGATCAGGGTGGTCTTGCCCGCGCCGTTGGGGCCGATCAGCGCGTGCAGTTCGCCCGGGGCCACGTCCAGCGACACGCCGTCGGTCGCCTTCAGGCCGCCGAAGCGGCGCACCAGATCCTGCGTGGACAGCCCCACGGGCGCGGCAGCGGTTTGCAGGTTCATGCCGAGGCCTCCTTGGCGATCGCGTCCGGCGGACAGCGGTCCTTCTGCTCGCCCGCCGCTGGCGGCTGGGCCGTCGGCGCGGCGGGCGGCGGACGCCGCAGCCAGGCCAGGGAATTGGCATAGCCGCCCTTGGCCACCATGGCGATGATCACCACCGCGGGTCCCATCAGCAGCATCCAGTGCTGCGTCATGCTCTTGAAGGCCTCTTCCATCAGCAGGTAGGCGACGGCGCCGACGATCGGACCCAGCACATTGCCCAGGCCGCCTATCACCACCATGACGATGAGCTCGCCCGACACCGGCCAGGACATGTAGCTGGGCGAGGCGAAGGCGGTCAGGTTGGCCAGCAGCAGCCCGGCCACGCCGGTCAGCACGCCGGAGGCCACGTAGGCCGTCAGCCGCACGCCGAACACCGAATAGCCCAGCGCGTCCACGCGCCGCGGGTTGGCGTGGGTGGCGCGCAGAATCATGCCGAAGGGCGAACGGCGCAGGCGCACCATCGCCAGGCTGGAGACCAGCAGCACGGCCCAGGCCGCCCAGTAGACAGGCTGGCTGCCATCCAGGTCGAACAGGCCGAAGGAACTGGCTTCATAGATGTTCAGGCCGTCGTCGCCGCCGTACTCGCGCAGGCTGACCGCCAGAAAATAGAACATCTGGGCGAAGGCCAGCGTGATCATGATGAAACCTATGCCCGAGGTGCGCAGGCAGACCGTGCCGACGATCAGCGCCACCAGCGCGCACACGGCGATGCACACGGCCAGCTGCAGCCAGCCGTTGCCGAAGCCGTAGTAGCTGAGTATGCCCACGGCATAGCAGCCCAGGCCCAGGAACATGGCGTGGCCAAAGCTCACCAGCCCGGCAAAGCCCAGTACCAGGTTCAGCGCCAGCGCGGCCAGCGCGTAGATCAGGATGCGCGCGCCCAGCGTCACGTAGAACGGTTCGCCCAGCCATTGCGCCACGAAGGGCACGGCGGCCAGGACCAGGAACAGCAAGGGCAACGCCCAGCGCCGGTGTTTGTGTTCTTGCATGATGATCGAATCCCAGGACAGGCGCGCGTCAACGCCGCGCCGAGAAGACCAGGCCTTGCGGCCGGAACGCCAGCACCACGGCCATCAGCACGTAGATGAGCATGGAGGCCAGCGCAGGCCCGACCGCGTTGGCGACGGACGCGTCGAACACGGCGCGCAGCATGTCGGGCAGGAAGGCGCGGCCCAGCGTGTCTATCATGGCGATCAGCAGCGCCGCGACCAGCGTGCCGCGCACCGAGCCGATGCCGCCCACCACGATCACCACCAGCGCCAGGATCAGCACGGGCTCGCCCATGCCGGACTGCACCGAGAGGATCGGCCCCGCCAGCGCGCCGGCCACGCCGGCCAGCACCGCCCCCAACAGGAACAGCAGGGTCTTCTGCAGGTCCACGTTGGCGCCCAGCACGCTGGCCATGGGCGCGTTGCTGGCGCCGGCGCGGATCAGCATGCCGAAGCGGGTGCGCTGGATCAGGAACCAGGCGCCCAGCGCCACCAGCGCGCCCACGCCGATGATCATCAGCCGGTACACCGGATAGTCATTGCCGAACAAGCTGACTGCGCCCTCCAGCCCCTGCGGCACGGCGGCGTAATACGGCCGGCTGCCCCAGATGACGGAGGCCAGTTCGTTGAAGAACATCATCAGCCCGAAGGTGGCCAGTACCTGATAGAGGTGGTCGTGCTTGTACAGGGGCCGGGCGATCAGGCGTTCCAGCGCCACGCCCACCAGGCCGCTGCCCGCCACCGCCGCCAGGATGGCGAAGGCGAACGAGCCGCTGGCGTTGTAGGCGGTGGCGCCCAGGAAGGCGCCGATCATGTACAGCGACCCGTGCGCCAGATTGATGAAGTTCATGATGCCGAAGATCAGGGTCAGCCCCGAGGACAACAGGAACAGCAAGGCGCCGAGCTGCAGGCCATTGAGCATCTGCGACAACAGCAAGGATCCGTTCATGGGGCGTCTCCCGGGACGGTTACTTCAGCGGGCAGTCCGCCACGTAGGCGTCCTGGTGGTCGGTGAACACCTTGGCCAGCTGCTTCAGGCCCACGCCGTCGCCTTCCTTCACGACCTGGTAGGCATACAGGTCCTGCACCGGCATGTTGTTGCTGTTGAAGCGGAACTTGCCGCGCACCGTGGGAAAGTTGGCGCCGGCCGCCTTGACCGCCGCGGCCAGAGCCTTGCTGTCGCCGACCTTGCCGCCCTGCTGCTTGATGGCGGTATCCAGCAGAAAGGCCGCGTCGTAGCCGCCCACCGCGTACTCGGACGGCAGGCGCCCGTACTTGGCCTTGAAGGCTTCGACGAATTTGCGGTTCGGCGGGTTGTCCAGCGTGGTGGCCCAGGGCGTGCCGTAGATCGCGCCCACCGCCTGCTCCTTCAGCGCCGTCAGCGTGTTGGAGTCGATCAGGCTTTCCGAGAAGAACGGCAGCTTTTCCATCAAGCCGGCCTGGCGCAATTGGCGCACGAAGTTCACGCCCACCCCGCCGGTGTAGAACACGAACAGCGCGTCGGGCGAGGCCGACTGCATGCGCGAGATCTCGGCCGAGTAATCAAGCTGCCCCAACTGCGTATAGATTTCGTCGGACGGCGCTGCGCCATAGAAGCGCTTGAAGCCCGCCAGCTTGTCCTTGCCGGCCTGGTAGTTGGACGACATCAGGTAGGCGCGCTTGTAGCCCTGATCCTTGACGTACTTGCCCATGGCTTCCGACATGCTGTCGTTCTGCCAGCCCAGCACGAACAGATTGGGCAGGCACATGCGGCCGGCAATCGGCGCGGGCCCGGCGTTGGTGGACAGCGCCACCACGCCGGATTCCTTGATGCGCCGCAGTTCCGCCATCAGCACATTGGAGAAGCCCAGGCCGACGATCACGTCGACCTTGTCCTTCTCGATGAACTTCTGCACGATCTGCGCGCCCACGTCGGGCTTGAGCTGATCGTCGTCGCGGATCACCACGGCCTTCTGGCCGCCCAGGCTGCCGCCCAGTTGCTCGATGCCCAGCATCAGGCCGTCGTACTGGTCCTGGCCCAATGCCGCCTGGGGTCCGGACAGCACCCCGGTAAAGCCGATGCGGATGTCCGCCATTGCGGCGTTGGCCGCGGTCAGGGCCGCGACCGCGGCCAGCGCGGACAGCCCGCGTGCGTATGCTTGCATGCTTAGTCTCCTTGGGGGATGGGCGGCGGCGCCGTTCTGTGCGGCGCCTGCCGTAATGGCTTCAGAGCTTTACGCAGACATTGCGCAGCTCCGTGTAGAACTCGAGCGAATGCACGCCGCCTTCGCGGCCGATGCCGGACTGCTTGGATCCGCCGAAAGCCGTGCGCAGATCGCGTAGGAACCAGGAATTGATCCAGCAGATGCCCACTTCCAGGGCCTGTCCCATGCGATGGGCCGTGCCCACGTTGCTGGTCCAGACCGAGGCCGCCAGGCCGTAGGGGGTGGCGTTGGCCAGGGCCACGGCTTCTTCTTCCGTATCGAAGGGCGCGATATGGCAGCAGGGACCGAAGATCTCCTGCTGGATCACGGCCGAGCTTTCCGGCAGGCCGGTCCATACCGTGGGCTGGATCCACGCGCCGCCCGCCAGGTCGTCCGGCATGTCCGGCACGCCGCCGCCCGCCACCACCGTGGCGCCCTCTTCGCGGGCGCGGGCGTAGTAGCCCAGCACCTTGTCGCGGTGGCGCTGCGAGATCAGCGGCCCCAGGTTGACGCCGGGATCCTTCGGACGGCCCAGCTTGAAGCCGCGAGCGCGCTCGCCCAGCGCCGCCACGAAGCGGTCGAAGATCGGCCGCTGCACGTAGACGCGCTCGGTGCCCAGGCAGACCTGCCCGGTGTTGTCGAAGGCGGCGCGGGCGATGCCGGCCACCGCCTTGTCGAAGTCTGCGTCGGCGAACACGATGCCGGCGTTCTTGCCGCCCAGTTCGAAGGACACCGGCCGCACGCCCACCGCCGCCGCCTGCATAATGGCTTCGCCGGTGCGGGTCTCGCCGGTGAAGGTGATGCCGTCGACCAGCGGATGGCGCGTGAGTTTTTCGCCGGCCGAACCGGGGCCGCGGCCATGCACCACGTTGTAGACGCCGGGCGGCACGCCGACCTCGTTCATGACCTCGCCCAGCAGCGTGGCCGTGGCCGGGGTGTCTTCGGAAGGTTTGACCACCACCGTATTGCCGCAGGCCAGCGCCGGCCCCACCTTCCAGGTCATCAGCAGCAGCGGCAGGTTCCAGGGGCAGATCACGCCGATCACGCCGCGCGGCACGCGCACGCCGTAGTTCAGGGCATGGCCGCCGTCAGGCGTTTCCAGGTCGAAGGTCTCGTTGGGGATATTGCGCACCAGGTCGGCGAAGATCTTGAAGTTCGCCGCGCCGCGCGGAATGTCCAGATGGCTGGCCAGGTCATAAGGCTTGCCGGTGTCCGCGATCTCGGCGTCGACGAAGTCGTCGAAGCGCCGGATGATGCCGTCGGCCACCGCGTGCAGCAGTTCCACGCGCTGCTGCGTCTTGAGCTTGGCCCAGGGGCCGCGCAACGCCGCCTTGGCGGCCCGCACCGCGGCGTCGACCTCGGCGTCGCCGGCCTCGTGGATGCGCCCGATCAGGCGGTTGTCGACGGGATCGCGGTTGTCGAACGTCTTGCCCGTGGCGACCCATTCGCCGTTGATGAAATTGCGGAAATCGGTCATTGCGTCCTCGGTTGTGACAGGTCTGCCAGCGCCGCTTCAGGGTCGCCGGCGGTCAGGTATTCCCACATGCGCTCGTAGATGCGGCCCGTGCCCACGGCGCGGGTCGCCGCCTCGTCGGGCGAGAGCGTGGGCGCGCCTTCGGCCAGGCCGGCCGAACGCAGTTGCCATTCGATGCGCGCGGCGTCCTCCAGGTACCAGGTCAGCACCACGGCATGCATCAGGGACTCGGCGGCCACGACCGCGCCGTTGCCGCGCATGGCCACCGCGCGCGCAGCGCCCAGGGCCTGCGCCACGCCGCGCGCCTGGGCGTCGCTGCGCACCAGCTGCGGATCGTCCCAAAGCGGCACCACCGGAGAAAAATACGAGCCCATGCCATGGCGCGGCTGCGGCGTCACGCGGGCCGAGGACAGCGTCATGACCGTAGGCGGCATGGACCGCACCACCCCGCCCACTTCGGGACGCATGCGGTAGATGTGCTGGTGGATTCGGACTTCGCCCAACACGCCTTCCGGCAGCTCGCCGTGCACCGGCACCACCGTGCCCGCTTCGCCCGGCTCGATCAGGCCCATGGGCCGCGCCGCGCACACCAGGAAGTGGTCGGCGTCGAGCCGGCTGCTGCAATGGCCGTAGGCGTGGACCAGTCCGGCGCGGGCCAGGCCGCGCGCCGCCACCCGCACCAGGGCTTCCTGGCCGGCGTCAACCTTCATCGGCGCGGCGCTCACGTCTTGAACTCCGGGATGTCAGGCTTGGCGCCCCACATGCAGAACGAGGATGGCACCGCGGGGAAGCTGCGCGGGCGATAGTTTTTTTCGTCTTCGGCGGTGATCAGGCGCACGCCGGTGGAGTATTCGTAGATCATTCCGTCGGGTCCGTCGAAGTACAGGAACATCGCCCCCGAGGTCGGATGCCGCCCCGGGCCGAAGCGGATCGGCACGTTCCATTCCTTCAGCTGATACCAGGCGCGCATGATGTCGTCGATGCTCTCGACCTGGTGGTTGATGTGCTGCACGCCCGGATAGCTGGACGGGAACAGCGCGATCTTGTGGTGCACTTCGTCGATGCGCAGCAGCGGCGCTTCGCCGATGCGGTCGCTGACCCGGGCCGACAGCAGGCCGGTCCAGAAAGCCTCGTCGCGACGCGCGTCCAGCGTGCGCAGGCCGATGTGCGAAAAGCCCGTCACGCCGGCATCGCGGCTGGGGAAATAGCGGCGGCCGCTGTGATGCGGCGCGTGCACCAGTTCGATGCGGTTGCCGGACGGGTCGATGAAGCTGAGGAAATCGCGCACGTAACGCTGCTCGGCGTCCTCGCGCTTGCCTGCGGCAACCTGATAGCCGCTGCGCTCGAGCACCGCGCCGGCATGTTCCAGTTCCTCGGGCGTGTCCACCTCGAACGCCGTGGTGTGGTCGCGCGGATCGCCTTCGAAGTAGCACAGGGTGTGGTCGCGCGAGTCGGACTTGAAATAGACCGCGCCGTGCTCCTTGCGCGCCACTTCCAGCCCCAGCACCGCGGTCGCGTAGCGGACCGCGGATTCCAGGTCGCGGGTACCCAGCCGGACGTACCGGATGTCGTGTAGCCGTATCACTGCTTGTCTCCAGGTTGCGCCTGCCGCCAGCTGCATGCCGGTCGTAATCGCGACGCTTTTTTCTACGATAAGCAGCATAAATCTCGGCGTCAATAATTTTTATCGAGATTTTTTGAACGCGGTGATAAAGTAGCTTCCATGTCAGACGGCGCCACCCTCCCCCCGCTCGCCCATTCCGCCTCGGCCAACACCCTGGTCGGCGCGGCCTACGTCAACCTGCGCCGCGACATCATCCAGGGCGTGCACCCGCCAGGCTCGCGCCTGCGGGTCGAACACCTGAAGGACGATTACGGCGTGGGCGCGGGCACGCTGCGCGAAGCGCTGGCGCTGCTGGTGTCGGATGCTTTGGTCATCGCGCAGGGACAGCGCGGCTTCCACGTCACGCCGATTTCGCTGGAAGACTTCCGCGACATCACCGAAAACCGCGTGCTGCTGGAAACCCAGGCCTTGCGCCAGTCCATTGCCCTGGGCGACGACGACTGGGAAAGCGCCGTGCTCGCCGCCTTCCACCGCTTGAGCAAGGCCGAACAGCGCCTGGCCGCTGACCCCGACACCCGCTTTGAAGAGTGGGAACAGCGCAACCGCGAGTTCCACCGCGAACTGATCCGCGCCTGTCCCTCGCGCTGGCTGCATCACTTCCTGGGCATCCTGTACCAGCAGGCCGAGCGCTACCGCCGCCTGACCGTCACGCGCAAACCCATCGAACGCGATCTGGACGACGAACACAAGAGCATTCTGGACGCCACGCTGGCGCGCGATGGGGACCGCGCCTGTGAGCTGCTGGCCTCCCACATCCGGCTGACCTACGACGCCGTGGCCCGCCTGCCGCCGAACCTGTTCACGCCGGATTGAAAGCCACGTCAGTTGAAAAAAACCCACACTGGCGCGCGCTTACCCGTTGATTCGCCTACACCACTTCTATAGAATCTTCAATTCGGGCCTCTGCCCATTCCTTTTTCCCCACATCTCACACCACTGGGAGGCGCAAGATGATGAATCCGCATACCGCCATCCCGCGCGTGTCTCCGCGACGCCATTAAGTCGTCGCCCGCGCGGACCCATCGCTGGATGCCTATCTAGCGACTGGTCCTCCGTGCCCGCCCCAAAAACCTAAACGCAATCGCCCGCGCCTACCTGCGCAGGCCGTTCCTTCCTCTTTCCACACAAGGACACCCGGCGTCCTGGTGCCGCCGGGCCATTGCAATGGCCAGAAAAAAAATCGATCTACGAGGACAGACCTTCAAGGAAGTCCTGGGCTTTACCTTCCGCCATTGGCGCGCGCAACCCTGGCGCACCTCCGGCATCATCGTGCTCGCCCTGCTGTCGGCGGTGACCGACGTGCTGACGCCGCTGTACGCCGGCAAACTGGTTGACGCAGTGGCCTCGGGCGCCGCTGGCGACGAAATCGTCTGGAGCGCGGCCCTCACCGCGTTCTGGCTGCTGCTCGCGCTGGGCATCGGCGGCACGCTGCTGCGCCAGGCCGTGTTCCAGAACATCATCACCTTCACGCTGAAGATGATGAACGGCATCGTGTCCAGCGCGTTCTACCGCGTTCAGCGTTTCTCCACGGACTGGCACGCCAACAGCTTTGCCGGCTCCACGGTGCGCAAGATCACGCGCGGCATGTGGGCGGTGGACATCCTGAACGACACGCTGCTGATCGCGCTGCTGCCGTCGGTCGTGATGCTGGTGGGCGCGACTGCCCTGCTGGGCGTGCACTGGCCCATCATGGGCCTGGTGGTGGGCCTGGGCTCGGTGCTGTACATCGCCGTGACCGCGGCGCTGTCGCTGGGCTATGTGGCGCCGGCGGCGCGGCTGGGCAACGCCTGGGACACCCGCATGGGCGGCGCGCTGGCCGACGCCGTCAGCTGCAATGCGGTCGTCAAGGCCTTCGGCGCCGAAGAACGCGAAGAAGTCAGGCTGGACCGCGTCGTCGACAAATGGCGCCGCCGCACCCGCCGCACCTGGATCCGCGGCACCATCAACGGCGGCATCCAGGGCGCCATGCTGGTCGCCATGCAGGCGGGCATCCTGGGCGCCTCGCTGCTGCTGTGGTCGCGCGGCCAGGCCAGCGTGGGCGACATTACGTTCGCCCTGACGATGTTCTTCATGCTGCAGGGCTACCTGCGCGACGTGGGCATGCACATCCGCAACCTGCAACGCTCGGTCAACGACATGGAAGAACTGGTCGCGCTGGAAAAGCAGCCGCTGGGCGTGGACGACCGACCCGGCGCCGGCGAGCTGCGCGTCACGGCCGGCGAGATCCGTTTCGAGGACGTGACGTTCCGTTATGGCGCGCACGACAAGGCGCTGTACGACCGGTTCTCGGTGCGCATCGCGCCGGGCGAGCGGGTCGGCCTGGTCGGCCATTCGGGCTCGGGCAAGACCACGTTCATCAAGCTGATCCAGCGCCTGTACGACGTCAACGACGGCCGCATCACAATCGACGGGCAGGACATCGCCCAGGCGCGGCAGGCGTCCTTGCGCAGCCAGATCGCCATCGTGCAGCAGGAACCCGTACTGTTCCACCGCACCCTGGCGGAAAACATCGCCTATGCCCGTCCCGGCGCCACGCAGGCCGAGATCGAGCAGGCGGCGCGGCTGGCCAGCGCCCATGACTTCATCATGGCGCTGCCCAAGGGCTACGACACGCTGGTCGGCGAACGCGGCGTCAAGCTGTCGGGCGGCGAACGCCAGCGCGTGGCCCTGGCCCGCGCCTTCCTGGCCGATGCGCCCATCCTGATCCTGGACGAGGCCACGTCCAGCCTGGACAGCGAAAGCGAGGTGCTGATCCAGCAGGCCATGGACCGCCTGATGGTGGGCCGCACCACGCTGGTGGTGGCGCACCGCCTGTCCACGGTGCGGGCGCTGGACCGCTTGCTGGTGATGGACCGCGGCCACGTCATCGAGGAAGGCAGCCACGACGCGCTGATCCGCCTGAAGGGCGGCCTGTACCGGCGCCTGTTCGAACGCCAGGCGCTGGAACTGACCAAGGGCCTGACGCAGTCGGAGTTGCTGGAGGACGGCGCCGTCCCGCCGCGGCCGAAGGACGAGGAGACCGACGAGTCCTCGTATGCCTACGCCAAGTAAGGACGGCGGCCGGTCCCGCGG
>NZ_JCBAMT010000107.1:0-21262 GCF_059760445.1 Achromobacter sp. D7-1
GCCCGAGGGAATCCGTAGGAGTCGCCGAAGGCGAGGACGAGGATGACGATGGGGCAGTCCGGAGCGAAGGCTCCGGACCGCAATCGTTGCCCCGCCCATGGCAGACCCCCGACGCGACAGGCGTCTTAAGAACCAACACCCGTCACAAGGTCGAAATCACTGCCGATGATAAACCTCGGCCCCTTTCTTAACGAACTCAATCGACTTCTCCTCCATCCCCTTCTGCAACGCATCCTTCTCGCTAACCCCCTGAGCCGCCGCATAATCCCGTACGTCCTGGGTGATCTTCATTGAGCAGAAATGCGGCCCGCACATCGAGCAGAAGTGCGCCACCTTCATCGAATCCTTCGGCAGTGTCTCGTCGTGGAATTCCTTGGCGGTGTCCGGATCCAGTCCCAGGTTGAACTGGTCGTCCCAGCGGAACTCGAAGCGCGCCTTGGACAGCGCGTTGTCTCGGATCGCCGCGCCCGGGTGGCCCTTGGCCAGATCCGCCGCGTGGGCCGCGATCTTGTACGTGATGATGCCGTCCTTCACGTCCTTCTTGTTCGGCAGGCCCAGGTGCTCCTTCGGCGTCACATAACAGAGCATTGCCGTGCCGTACCAGCCGATCAGCGCTGCGCCGATGCCGGAAGTGATGTGGTCGTAGCCCGGCGCGATGTCGGTGGTCAGGGGGCCCAGCGTGTAGAACGGCGCCTCATGGCAGTGTTCCAGCTGCAGCTCCATGTTCTCCTTGATCATCTGCATCGGCACGTGGCCCGGGCCTTCGATCATGACCTGCACATCATGCTTCCACGCCACCTGCGTCAGCTCGCCCAGCGTCTTGAGCTCGGCGAATTGCGCCTCGTCGTTGGCGTCGTAGCCCGAACCCGGGCGCAGGCCGTCGCCCAGCGAGAAGCTGACGTCGTAGGCCTTCATGATTTCGCAGATTTCCTCGAAGCGCTCGTACAGGAAGCTTTCCTTGTGATGCGCCAGGCACCACTTCGCCATGATCGATCCGCCGCGCGAGACGATGCCGGTCATGCGGTCGGCCGTCATGGGGATGAACGGCAGGCGCACGCCCGCGTGGATGGTGAAGTAGTCAACGCCTTGTTCGGCCTGCTCGATCAGCGTGTCGCGGAAGATCTCCCAGGTCAGGTCCTCGGCCTTGCCGTCGACCTTCTCCAGCGCCTGATAGATCGGCACGGTGCCGATGGGCACGGGCGAGTTGCGGATGATCCATTCGCGCGTTTCGTGGATGTGCTTGCCGGTGGACAAGTCCATGACCGTGTCGCCGCCCCAGCGGATCGCCCACGTCATCTTTTCCACTTCTTCACCGATGCCAGAGCTGACTGCCGAGTTGCCGATGTTGGCGTTGATCTTCACCAGGAAATTGCGGCCGATGGCCATCGGCTCCACTTCCGGGTGGTTGATGTTGGCCGGAATGATGGCGCGGCCGCGCGCGATCTCGTCGCGCACGAACTCGGGCGTGATGGCGGCGGGAATGGCGGCGCCGAACGATTGGCCCGGGTGCTGGCGCAGCAGGCGCTTGACCATCTTTTCGCCATCGGGGCCGCTGTCGCGCAGCGTCTGCAGATAGTGCTCGCGGCGCAGGCTTTCGCGGATCGCCACGTATTCCATTTCCGGCGTGATGATGCCGCGGCGGGCGTAATGCATCTGCGAGACGTTGGCGCCGGACTTGGCGCGGCGCGGCGGACGTTGCAGGTCGAAGCGCATGGCCGTCAGCTTGGGATCGGTCAGGCGTTCCTTGCCGTAGTCGCTGGTGGGGCCGGACAGCACTTCCGTATCGCCGCGCTCTTCGATCCAGCCGCGGCGCAGTTCGGGCAGGCCGCGGCGGATGTCGATCTTGGCTTCCGGGTCGGTGTAGGGGCCGCTGCAGTCATAGACGGTCAGGGGCGGGTTCTTCTCGCCGCCGAACATCGTCGGCGTGTCGTCCTGTTCGATTTCGCGGAACGGCACGCGGATGTCGGGGCGCGAGCCCACTTCATACACGCGGCGGGATTTGGGCAGCGGTGCGACGGCCGCCGCGTCGACTTCGGCGGTAGCGGCCAGGAATTTGGGATTGGCGTTCATGGAAAGCTCCAAGCGAGTGGTTGGAGCCGATCGGGAAGGAACTCCCGCCACGCGCGCAAAGACGCATGGCGGGAATACGGCTCCCAGCATCGGCATTATCCGTACTGGTACGAAGGGACTCTCTCAACACGTCCTGCCCTGTAGGCGGGACGAGTACCCCTGCGCGAAACCGAAGTATAGAGGCTGGCGCGCGTTCCGACGAATCGCGCGGCTGCTGCGCCGCCAAGACCGGTGCAGGCCGAAGCTGGTATTACCGCTTTACAATTGGATTCAGACTGGGGCGACACTGTCATTCAGGTTCGGTACACTTTTCCCATTACCGGCCATGGAGAAGTGGCCTGGTCTTAGTCCACTTAAGAAGGAATCGAGCATGCAACTGACCCTACGCAAATTGGCGCCCGCCCTGGTAGTCGTGACGTTGGCGCTAGCGGGTTGCAAGACCGCCCCGACTAAGACGTCTGGCGACACCGCCACGCCGCAAGCTGGCCAAGAGACGACCAAGCCCGCCGCCGCGGCCTCCGTGGACTTCTATTTGGCGCAGAAGCAGCCCGGCGCCGGCATGCGCGAAATCGCGCTACCCGACGGCAAGCTCTACATGCAGTCCGTGCCTGTCCTGACGCGCGCCGACCTCACCGACGCCGCCGCGCTGGTCGACCGCCAAGGTCAGAACTTCGTCGGCCTGCGCTTCTCGGAAGCCGGCGCCCGCAAGCTCAATGACGTCAGCACCAAGAACGTCGGCAACATGCTGGCGCTCGTGATCGACCAGGAACTGGTCGCCGCCCCGCTCATCGGCGAACCGCTGAACCGCGGCGTCCTCGCCTTCGGCGTGGCCTCGGCCCAGGCCGCCTCCGAAATCGCCGCCAAGATCCGCGGCGACGCTGCCACGCCGCCGGCTGGCGGCGCCGCCCCGGCGCCCGCTGCCAAGCCCTGAGCGAAGCAAGCGAAAAAAAGCCCGGCCTGTGCCGGGCTTTTTTACGGACACGCGCGAAGCGCGCGGGAGGGCGATGGGGGGGCAGCGTCTCGCACGGCCCCATGCGTCTAACGATGCAAGGTGCGTATTGCGATCTCAGGCGCGTTGGCCACGACTTTCAGCAGCGCGGCGGCGGGTCCGGTAGGAACTCGGCGTCTCTGCTCCCAGTTTTGCAAAGTGCGAACGCTGACCTGCAATGCCGCCGCAAATTCGGCCTGAGACAGCTTGGTCTGTTCGCGCACCTGCTTTACATCCAAAGGATCAAGCTTGGATGCCCGCGAGGGGCGTGTTTCGCCCTTGCGTATCGCTGCGGCCTCTTTGAGGCTTGCCTTCAAATCGGCGAACAACTGCTTGTCCATTTCACAGATCCTTTACCAGCGCTCGCAGTTCAGCGATTTCCGCCGGGCTCAAGTTGTCCCGTACGCTCTTGGGGTAGGCCAGCAGCATCAGAATCTGGTCGTCATCGGTGAGCCAGTAATAGATCACCCGTAGCCCGCCGCTTTTGCCTATGCCCGGCCGAGCGTAGCGCATCTTCCGAATTCCGCCTCCACCAGGAATCACATTGCCGCATGCTGGATCCTCCAGCAGCATTTGCTGCAATTCTCGATAGCCATCATCTGGGAGCAGGGATGTGACTTGCCTGGTAAAGACGCTGGTTTCGATGAAAACCATGATCGCATTGTACGCCAATGGCGTAGGTGAAACAGCACGGGGGACCGCCAGCGGCGGCGCGGAGAGGCGCCGACGAATGTACGTGCTTTACCGGGAGATTGGGTGGCTAGCGCGCGATTTCTGTCACTGGCATGCGCGTGGCGAAAGCATGCTCGGGAGGGGCGAGGAAAGATGGCCTGCGATCAACCCGGCTTGCGGCCGCGCGTCTTCGTGCCGCGGCGGAGCAGGATGGTCTTTTCGATATAGGCCTGCGTGATCGATTCAAGGATCAGGCGATCGTCAGCCGTGAGCGATTCGAACTGCGAAGGCGAAATATTCGGGAAGGGCCAGGGCGCCATCGGACGCGGCCGGCCGCCGGGGCGCGGCGCGGGTTCGGCCACGCCAGGTGCGGGCAGGGTGTTGCTGAGGTCGTAGCCTTCCACGGGGAGTTCCATGGGGCCTTTGCCGGTTTCCAGCCATTCGACCTCGATCTTCAGGACTTGCGCCAGCTTGCGGGCCGAACGGCTTGAATGCCGCAAGTCGCTTTCGTAGCTGCCGATGGCACTTTGCGAAATGCGCGCCAGACGGGCGAGATCCTTCTGCGTGTGGCCACGCAGCAGGCGCGCATGCTTCAGTCGGTCTGAGAATGTTTTCACACCGGCGATTGAAGCTTGCTGGTCACGCGCTTTGGTGGTTATAAATATTACTTAAGTGATATTTATCAAAGGTGAGCGCATGGAGCAACGAGGCAGCGTCTTCGTCGTACGGCTCGACGAAACGGCGGGCGAGGATTTCGCCGAGGCCTTGCGTCTGTTGCGTTGGCAGGCCCGGGTCTTCGATACGTCCGCCGGGGTATTGGAACACTTGCAGGCCCAGGCGGCTGATGCCCTGGTACTTTTGGGAGGTATCAAGGGCGTGCCGGCTCTCATCGCCATGTTGCGCCGTGCGGCGCCAGCCGCGGCGGTGCTGTGGCATGCTGCGGCGGCCAGCGCGTCCGACCGCATCGCCGCGCTGGATGCGGGCGCGGACGTCTGTATGTCCGCAGACAGGGACGTGCTGGAATGGGATGCCCTGCTGCGCAATCTGCACCGGCGCGCGCCGGCCGTTGCCCTGCCTTGGCGGCTCGACCCGCACGCTGGCGCGCTGGCCGGGCCTGCTGGCGAGTACCTGCCGTTGACGGTAACGGAGCGCGCTTTTTTTGTCCGCTTATTGAACGCGCCGGGCTACTGCCTGCGCCGGGAATGCTTCTTTCCCGCCGGCACGCGCAAATCCCTGGATGGGGCGCGGCGGGTGGATGTGCTGTTGTCGCGGCTGCGCAGCAAGGCGCGCCGTCTCAATATCGACCTGCCCGTGCTCGCGGTGCGCGGATGGGGCTACATCCTGCTGCCCGAGGGCGCCGCGAGAGGGTAGGGCTTCAGAGTACTACCAGGTTGTCTCGGTGCATGAGCTCGGGTTCGGTCATGCTGCCCAGGATGCGCGCAATCTGCGACGAAGGCTGGCGCAGGATGCGGCGGGTATCGGCCGATGAGTAATTGATCAGGCCCCGGGCGCATTCGCGGCCTTGGCCATCCACGCAGGCGACCACATCGCCGCGGCCGAACTCGCCGTCTACCTCGGTCACGCCGATGGGCAGCAGGCTCTTGCCCTCGCGCAGTAGCGCCTGCACGGCGCCGTCGTCCAGCACCACGCGTCCGCGCAGGCGCAGGTGGTCGGCCAGCCATTGCTTGCGCGCGGACCACACAGGTAGCACGGCGCGCAATTCGCTGCCGATGCACTCGCCCTGGGCCAGGCGCGTGAGCACGTTGCGTTCGTGGCCCGACGCGATCACGGTATGCGCGCCGCTATGCGCCGCGCGCTTGGCCGCCAGCACCTTGGTCAGCATGCCACCGGTGCCGATGCCGCTGCCGGCGCCGCCAGCCATGGCTTCCAGCGCCGGGTCGCCGGCCTGGGCGTGCGACATGAACTTGGCCTCGGGATTCTTGCGCGGGTCGGAGTCATACAGGCCGCGCTGGTCCGTCAGGATGATCAGCGTGTCGGCTTCGATCAAATTGGTGACCAGCGCGCCCAGGGTGTCGTTGTCGCCCAGCCGGATTTCGTCGGTGACCACCGTGTCGTTTTCGTTCACGATCGGCACCACGCCCAGGCGCAGCAGCGCGAACAGCGTGCTGCGCGCGTTCAGGTAGCGGTGGCGGTCGGCCAGGTCTTCGTGGGTCAGCAGGATCTGGGCGGTGCGCAGGCCGTACTCGGCGAAAGCCGCCTCATAGGCCTGGCACAGGCCCATCTGGCCCACGGCCGCGGCGGCCTGCAGTTCGTGCATGACCGAGGGACGTTTACGCCAGCCCAGGCGCGCCATGCCTTCCGCGATGGCGCCGCTGGAGACCAGCACGATCTGCTTGCCCTGCTTGTGCAGGGCGGCGATCTGCGCGGCCCAGTGCGCCACGGCGGCGCGGTCCAGGCCGCGGCCTTCATTGGTGACCAGCGACGAGCCGACTTTGGCGACGAGGCGCTGGGCGTTGGTGACGACGGAAACGGCGGGTGTTTCAGCAGACATGATGGCGGCCGGCTGCGGCGATAAAAAAGGCGTAATCGTAAGGACTGCGATTATGGCTTATTCGTCGTCGCCGCGCGGCGCGGGCCGCTGGTCGGCAGTCGAGCGCTTGTCGTCGAAGCGCGGGTCCGGCGCGACATAGTCGGCTTCGGCCTGATCTTGCGACAGGTATTCCTTTTCGCGCTCGGCGTCCAGGTAGTCCTGCAGCGCGTAGATCAGGTCTTGCGTGCCTTCGCCCGACAGGCCGGAAATGCCGAACACCGGGCCCTTCCAGTCGTAGAGTTCAAGGAAGCGGCGCTTGGTGTCCTCGGGATCGGGCACCATGTCCAGCTTGTTCAGCACCAGCCAGCGCGGCTTGGCGGCCAGTTCCGGATCGTAGCGGCGCAGTTCCTCGACGATGGCGCGCGCGTCCACCACGGCTTGCTCGACCGGATCCGCATCGGGATCCGGGGTGGACACATCAACCAGGTGCAGCAGCACGCGGGTACGCGCCAGGTGGCGCAGGAACAGGTGGCCCAGGCCGGCGCCTTCGGAGGCGCCTTCGATCAGGCCGGGAATGTCGGCCACGACGAAGCTGCGCGACGGCGAGGTGCGCACCACGCCCAGGTTGGGGTGCAGCGTGGTGAAGGGGTAGTCCGCGATCTTCGGCTTCGCATTGGAAATGCGGGTGATCAGCGTGGACTTGCCGGCGTTGGGCAGGCCGAGCAGGCCTACGTCCGCCAGCACCTTCAATTCCATGCGCAGGTAGCGGTGCTCGCCTTCCTTGCCGGGCGTCCACTGGCGCGGTGCGCGGTTTACGCTGGACTTGAAATGGATGTTGCCCATGCCGCCCTGGCCGCCAGCGGCCAGCACGACTTTTTGTTCGTGCTGGTTCAGGTCGAACAGGACTTCGCCGGTTTCGGCGTCATGGATGATGGTGCCCACCGGCACGCGCAGCGTGATGTCGGGAGCGGCCGCGCCGTACTGGTCCGAGCCGCGGCCGTTTTCGCCGTTCTTGGCGCGGTGCAGACGCGCGTAGCGGTAGTCGATCAGCGTGTTGATGTTGCGATCGGCCACCGCGAAGATGGTACCGCCGCGTCCACCGTCGCCGCCGTCCGGGCCGCCTCGGGGAATGAATTTTTCGCGGCGAAAGCTCGCCACGCCATTGCCGCCTTTGCCGGCGACGACTTCGATGGTGGCTTCGTCTACGAATTTCATGATGTCCGCGCGTGTAGTGAGTAGTGGGGCGCACGCCCGTCATCGGGCGCCGCCGGGAGGCTGGGGCCGGAACCTTCCGGCTGCTGCCTGAAATCAAAAAAGCTTAAAACAAAAAAGCCCTGCCGCATGCGACAGGGCTTTTGCCGTTCTGAAACGCGGCGAACCGCGTTGCTGACCGTGCTTGTCCGATTACTCGGCAGCGACGATCGAAACGGTCTGCTTGTTCAACGCGCCCTTGAAGCCGAATTGAACCTTGCCGTCGATCAGCGCGAACAGGGTGTGATCCTTGCCCATGCCGACGTTCACGCCAGCGTGGAAGCGCGTGCCGCGCTGACGCACGATGATCGAACCAGCGGGAATCAATTCGCCGCCGAATGCCTTGACGCCCAGACGCTTCGATTCTGAGTCGCGTCCGTTCCGCGTAGAGCCGCCGCCCTTTTTCTGTGCCATGTTTAGCTCCTGCTAAGTGGTACCGAGTCGCTTCTTAAGCCGTGATGGCTTCGATGCGGATTTCGGTGTAGTTCTGACGGTGGCCCTGACGCTTCTGATAGTGCTTGCGACGGCGCATCTTGAAGATCTTGACCTTGTCGTGGCGGCCTTGCGCAAGAACCGTTGCCTTGACCACGGCGCCGGAGACGAGGGGCGTGCCAACTTTCAGCTGGTCGCCTTCGCCCACGGACAACACTTGGTCCAGGGTGATTTCTTGCCCAATGTCTGCCGGTATCTGTTCTATCTTGAGTTTTTCGCCAGCGGCAACGCGATACTGCTTGCCACCGGTTTTTACGACCGCGTACATGGGGTGTTCCTTAAATAGGTAAATGGGTTCATCCGCGCTGCCTGCCCTGCTGGGCGGGACTGCCGCTCTGGCGGGACACTTTTTTCCATCTGGCGCCAGAGTCTGGCGGAAAGAAAGAAGGCCTTGATGCTTGAGGAAGATCCAAAACCGGATTAGACCGGGTCTGAAGCCTACCTCTGCACCCAGAGGGGTGACGCAAATGCAACCGACGTAATTCGGGCATTGCTGACCGAATCCGGAATATTAGCCCGGGACTTTCGGAAAGTCAAAAAGCTGTTGCAGGCTAAGGGCTTAGGTGTGGCGTGCGCGCTTCAAGTGCCGGGGATCACCCGCAGGGCGATGTCGCGCGCCACCAGCCGGATTCCGTCGATCACGTCACGGCGGTGCGCGTCGTCCAGCCGGTCGGTGGGGATGGAGGTGCTCACGGCCACCCGCTTGCCCAGCGGCGTCATGCCAACGTAGGCGGCAAAGCAGACCAGGCCGGTCGCCACTTCCTCCAGGTCCTGCGCCAGTCCGGTGCCACGCACCTGTTCCAGCTCCTGGTCGAGCGCGGCGCGGGTGGCGAGGCTGCGCTCGGTGACACGCGGCAACACCGCAGGCACGCAGGCGGCCAGCTCTTGCGGCGGCAGGCTGGCGAGCAAAGCCTTGCCCAGCGCGCAGGCGTGCGCGGGCAGTCGCAGGCCCAGGTCCGACACCAGCCGCACCGGGCGGCGCGCGTCCTCGCGCGCCAGATAAACCACATCGAATCCGTCCAGCGTCGCCAACTGCACCACTTCGTTGTGCCGCGCCACGAAGACACCAGCGGCGGCCTGGAATGCCGCTTGCAATCCGTCCTGGCGCAGATAGGCGTAGCCCAGCGCCATCAGTTCGATGCCGATGACGTAGCCGCCTTCACGGCGCTCGATCCAGCGGCGTTGCTCCAGGCAATCCAGCAGCAAGTACAGCGTGCTGCGGGCGAGCTGGCAGGATTCGGCCAGTTCCGATGCCTTGACCGGCGCGCGGCGGCTGGCGAGCACCCGCAGGATGTCGTGCGTGCGGCGGATAGCGGGGACGTCGTACTCGGAAGCCATGTTGGTTGTCCAATATATTGGACATAAATTCAGGATGTTGGACATGATAATCGAACTCTCCTAGACTGCCCCGCACATCATTCGAGCAAGGCGAGGGAGACTCATGGATCAAGCAAAGGCGCTGCCTGCCGACCTGGAGCAGGCGTTGCTGGTGGGGCGGGTGTGGCGGCCAGGGCCGGTGAATGGCCCCAGCGTGGTGGCGGTCCGCCAGGGCGAGGTGATCGACATCACGGCGGTCACGCCCACCATGGCGGACCTGCTGGACCGCCCCGACCGCGTGGCGTTGGCGGCCAGCGCCACCGGCGAGTCGCTGGGCGACGTGCGGACCCTGATGGCCGCCAGCCTGGCGGGCCAGGACGGACTGCGCCTGCTGGCGCCCTGCGACCTGCAACCCGTCAAGGCGGCGGGCGTCACCTTCGCCATCAGCCTGCTGGAACGGATGATCGAGGAAGAAGCGGGCGGCGACGCCAGCCGCGCCGAGGAAATCCGCGTCCGCATGCAGGCCCTGATCGGGTCCGACCTGTCCCGCCTGCGTCCGGGCTCGCCGGAAGCGGCCAAACTGAAGGCCGAACTGACCGAGCGGGGCCAGTGGTCGCAGTACCTGGAGGTTGGCATAGGCCCGGACGCCGAGGTCTTCTCCAAGGCGCCGCCCATGGCGTCGGTGGGCACGGGGGCGCGGATCGGCGTACTGCCCGAATCCCGCTGGAACAATCCCGAACCCGAGATCGTGCTGGCGGTGGACAGCCGCGGCGAAGTCGTCGGCGCCACGCTGGGCAACGACGTCAACCTGCGCGACATCGAAGGCCGCAGCGCCTTGCTGCTGACCAAGGCCAAGGACAACAACGGTTCCTGCGCCATCGGACCCTTCATCCGCCTGTTCGACGGCGGCTACACCCTGGACAGCGTGCGCCAGGCCGACGTCTCCCTGCGCATCGAGGGCCTGGACGGCTTCGAGCTGGACGGCGTCAGCCACATGCGCGAGATCAGCCGCGACCCGCTGGATCTGGTGCGCCAGACTTGCGGCAGGCACCACCAGTATCCGGACGGTTTCATGCTGTTCCTGGGCACCATGTTCTCGCCCACCCAGGACCGCATGGGCCCGGGCACCGGCTTCACCCACAAGCTGGGCGACCGCGTCGTGATCGCCTCCGAACGCCTGGGGGCGCTGGTCAACGAAGTGCGGCTGGCCACCGAGATCGAACCCTGGACCTTCGGGGCGCGCGCGCTCTACGCCAATCTGGCCGCCCGCGGCCTGCCGCGGCGAGGATCCTGATCCGTCATCAGGCGGCACGGGGCAGGGGGGGGCGCACCGGGCGCCGCCTCTGCTGGCGATTCTGCCTGGATGACGGCTCAGGTCCGTCACTCCCCGTATAATCCTTGGTCGAATCCCCCGCCCTCTGCGGCGGGCCCAGCGGTAAGAGCCGGCACGCGTCCGCGCCACGGCTCGTTTCACTCTCCCGGATACGTCTTGAATCTCCCCGAGCTTGTTGCCCCCATTGCAGACGATATGAAAGCCGTCGACGCGGTCATCCGCGAGCGGCTGAATTCCGAAGTGGTCCTGATCCGCACGATCGGCGACTACATCATTGGAGCGGGCGGCAAGCGCATGCGGCCGGCCATGGTGCTGATGGTGGCGCGCGCGCTGGGCTACGAGGGCACGCACCACCAGTTGCTGGCCGCCGTGGTTGAGTTCATCCATACCGCCACCCTGCTGCACGACGACGTGGTCGATGAATCCGACCTGCGCCGTGGCCGCGACACCGCCAACGCGGTCTTCGGCAACGCCGCCAGCGTGCTGGTGGGCGACTACCTGTATTCGCGCTCCTTCGAGATGATGGTGGAAGCGAACTCGATGCGCGTCATGAGCATCCTGTCCGAAGCCACCACGGTGATCGCCGAGGGCGAGGTGCTGCAGCTGCTGAACGTGCACGACCCGGACGTCTCCCAGGAACGCTATCTGCAGGTCGTGCGCTACAAGACCGCCAAGCTGTTCGAGGCCGCCGCCCAGGTGGGCGCCGTGCTGGCGGGCGCTACCCCCGAGCAGGAAGCCGCTGCGGCCGCCTATGGCCGCCACGTGGGCACCGCCTTCCAATTGGTGGACGACGTGCTGGACTACAGCGGCGACGCCGCCGCCCTGGGCAAGAACGTGGGCGACGACCTGCGCGAGGGCAAGCCCACGCTGCCGCTGATCCGCGTGATGGAAGTGGGCACCCCGGAACAGCAGCAATTGATCCGCGACGCCATCAAGACCGGCGACGCCGACTTCGCCGCCGTGGCCGCCGCCATCCAGGCCACCGACGCCCTGGAGCACGCCCGCCAGGCTGCCGTGGCCGAGGCCGATCTGGCTCGCCAGGCACTTTCTGGCTACCCCATTTCCCCTTTTCTAAATTCTCTGTTAGAATTCTGCGCTTTCGCGGTGAACAGAGATCGCTAAGCGAATTAGGCGAAAAATCTGGGGTAACCCAGCAGCCTGAAACGTAGCGGTTCTTGTCAAGGCGAAGATGGTTTGGTTGCACTGAGCGCAACGAGATCAGCAGTAAGGTAGTAAGACTCGGGGCGTAGCTCAGCCTGGTAGAGTACTGCGTTCGGGACGCAGGAGTCGGAGGTTCGAATCCTCTCGCCCCGACCACTCATGTGGTCGAATTCATGAAGGTGTTTCCCGACGCCTTTGGCTGAAAGCCGGTATCGCGCAAGCGCTGCCGGCTTTTTTGCATTTGCGTGTCAGACATCGTCATTGGGCCGTCATTCCGCATCTCTAGACTCCCGCCTTTTTCGAACAGGCAGCAGAGATGAAGAAGGACAGCAAGCACGGCCAGGGTGACACGCAGATCGGGGAGCAGGCGGCGGATGCCTTGCCGCTGGCGCCCGACAACCGGCGGCGCAGTTTGTTGCGCGCCGGCTTGGGCGTGACGCTGTTGCCCATGGGCGGTAGTTTCCTGCTTAGCGGCTGCAATGGCGGCGGCGATGACGACGATGATGATGACGGCGATGGCGGCACGGGCAAGCCCCAGCCGGCCTTGGTGTCGAGCTTCGCGCTGGCGGTGCTGCCGGATACGCAGTTCTATTCGCGCTACGCCACCGACGCCGAAAACCAGCAATTCATGCGCAAGTACGGCAGCGAGCCCTACCAGGCGCAGACGCGCTGGGTGGCCGAGCACGCCAAGGCGCTCAATATTCCGTTCCTGGTCCATCTGGGCGACGTGGTCGACCAGCAGGGCAAGCCCGACCAGTGGAAGGTGGCCAGCGCCGCGATGAAGGTGCTGGAAGACGGCAAGGTGCCGTATTCGATCCTGGCGGGCAACCACGACGTGATCGTTGACCGAGATTACGTGGACGAGAGCAGCCAGTCGGCCAATACGGACGCGCAACGCGATCTGGCCAAGGAACCGTACCTGCAGCACTTCAGCGTCACGCGGGCCAAGCAGCAGGCCACCTTCGGCGGTCGCGACGCCAGCGGCTTTCACGAATACCACGTGTTCGAGGCCGAAGGACAGAAGTTCCTGGTGCTGTCGCTGTCCTGGCGCGCGTCGAATGACGCGTTGGCCTGGGCCAACCAGGTGCTGCGCGCCAATCCCACGCTGCCCGCGATCCTGGTCAACCACCAGCTGCTGAACATCGACAAGGACGGTGTCAGCCCGCTGGAAGTGCCCTACGGCAAGATGTTGTGGGACAAGCTGATCCGCGACAACGATCAGATCTTCATGACGCTCAACGGCCACTACCACGGCGCCACCCGCCTGACCAAGACCAATGCCTACGGCCACGCGGTGGAGGAGATGGTGGTGGATTACCAGATGGCCTATCAGGGCGGCAACGGCCTGATGCGTCTGTACGAGTTCGATCTTGGCAACAACGAGATCCGGGTGCTGTCGTTCTCGCCCTGGGTGCCGCAGAAGCCCAAGGACACGCTCAATGCGTTCGACCAGGCGGTGCTGACCGCGCCCAATGAGCAATTCACCATCAAGATGGACTTCGCCAGCCGCTTCTCCGGCTTCAACAAGACATTCAAGGCCGCGGCGCCCACGCATACCTCGCTGGTCGAGCAGGCCACGGCGTTGATCCTGGCCAACTACACGGATCCCGCGACCATCGAGCAAAAGCCGGCCGCCGACAGCAATGACTATCCGTTGGTGGCGGGGACGCTGGCGCACTGGCGCTTCTTCGGCGGCAAGGCCGGGCAGCCCGTCAAGGTTGGCGAAACCGTCGCGGATGCGGCCGGCCTGAACCCGGTCCGCCGCGCGGCGCTCAACATCGACGGCGTGGCGGGCGCGCAGGAAGGCGACCTGCTGTGGTCGGACGATCACCACTTCCTGTCCGCCGCGCCCGGTTCGGTGCGCTTCCTGAACACGGACAAGAACACGGCGCGCATGAGCTATTTCACCACCGATGCCGCTGCGGCGATCAACAGCGCCACGGTGCCCAACGGCTACACGGTCGAGGCCTTCCTCAAGATCGACAAGGACTGGAGCGCGCAGAAGCACGCCTGGATGAACGTGATGACGCGCGACGGCAAGCGCGGCGACTTGGCCGGGTTCACGGGCGGCGACCCGGAATCCCCGCCCCTGATCTTCGCCGTGTCCAGCCTGCGCGAGATCCAGTGGGAAGTCGTGCCGGCCGTGGCGGGCGAGCGTGGCGGCAAGACCAACTGGTCAGGCGAGATCATCGCGGACAAATGGTTCCATGTCGCGGTGGTCAACGACGCTGACACGCACGAGACCATTCTCTACATCGAGGGCGCGCCGGTATTGCGCAACGTCAGCAACGCGCCTGGCCTGGCGACGCTGGCCGCCGACATGCCCTGGGTCATCGGCGCGGGTTCGTGGGACGGCGAGCGCGCCGATGGCTTCTTCGGCAGCATCGGTGAGATCCGCATCGTGGAAAAGGCGCTCAAGCCCGCGCAGTGGCTGACCGCGCGCCGCGCCAGCTAGGCCGGCATGCGGGACGCGCGTGGCGCGTCCCGCTACCACACGCCGATCTCGATACCGTGCCGCGGCTCGATCGTGTGGCGGGAGACCACGATGTTCTCGTCGGGCACGGTTACGCTGAGCTTGCGCGTCCGCATCCATTCGAAGAGCCGTTCCTTGTGTTCCGACAGCACGCGGGACAATCCCTCGTCGCCCGCGACGTCGCGCAATTCGTCAGGATCGCGCGTCATGTCAAACAGCTGCTCGGCGTGTCCGTCCCAATAGATGTACTTCCAGTTTTCGGTGCGCACCATGTAGCCTCGGCAACGTCGGGGATCCTGGCCCAGCTCAACGCGCGCTTCGCGATAGGCGTAGTCAATCTCGCTGATGGCAGCATCCCGCCAGCCTGGGTCGCGGCCGCGGGTGTGGCCAAGCAGGGAATCGCCTTCCAGTAAATGGTTGGGTCGTTCCAGACCCAGCGCATCCATGACGGTCGGCAGGAAGTCTATGGATTCCACCAGCGCGGTTGAAGCGCTGCCGCGGCTTGCCGACGCATCGTCGTGAGGATCCACCACGATCATCGGGATGCGCACCGAAGGTTCGTGGAACAGGTCCTTGTCGCCCAGCCAATGATCGCCCAGATAATCGCCGTGGTCTGACGTGAAGACGATGAGCGTGTTCCGGTCCTGACCGGTTTCGCGCAAAGTGGCCATCAAGCGGCCGAGATGATGATCGATTTGCGAGATCAGTCCCATGTAGGGAATCTTGACTCGTGCCGCGACCTCGTCGCGTGCGAAGTTCACCGACTCGCGGTGCTTCAGATAGGCGGCGTAGACGGGGTGAGGGTTGATCAACTCCGCTTCGGATTTGACGGTCGGAATGCAATCGTCGACGCCGTACAGATCGTGGTACGGGGCGGGCGCCAGGTAAGGCCAGTGCGGCTTGATGTAGGAAAGGTGCAGGAACCAGGGCTGGTCGTCCTGCCGCCGGATATAGTCGATCGCCACGTCCGTGGTATAGGCGGTCTCGGAGTGTTGCTCCCGGACCCGCGCTGGCAAATGCACGTTGCGCATTTGCCAGCCGCTGACGCGCCTGCCCGCTGCATCGCTTGCGGACATCACGAATTCGTCCCATGGGTTCGGTCCGCCGTAGCCCGCGTTCCTGAGAAAACGCATGTAGGGATGATCGCCGCCGGGGTCCGCGTGCCCTTCGTAGCGATCCACGACTTCGAAGCCGCCCTCAAGTATCGCGGAGCCGTCCGCCGCTGGAATGCCCAGACGCCGTATCGCCTCCATGTCGGCCGCGAAATGGGTTTTTCCCGCCAGGGCCACGCGCACGCCATGCGGGCGCAGAAAGTCTCCGATGGTCTGTTCGCGGATGGACAACGGCACGAAGTTCCAGATGGCGCCATGGCTGAACATGGACCGCCCTGTGTAGAAAGACATGCGCGAAGGTCCGCAGGTGGGCGCCGCGCAGTAGGCACGGGTGAACTTCACCCCCTGGGCCGCCAGGGCGTCGATGTTCGGCGTTTTTATGGTGGGATGCCCATAGCAGCCAAGATAATCGGCGCGCAGTTGGTCGCACATGATGAAAAGAACATTCTTGATCTTGTTCATCGGCTTGCCGTGTTTGCCATCCATGCTGTTACTCCGCCTTGATTCCGGCGCTGCGAACCAGATTTCCCCAGCGCCGGGACTCGGCGGCGATAAGGTCCGAGAACTGCGCGGGATTGCCGGCGACGGGGTCTACGCCCAATGCCAGGAACCGGTCCGCAACGTCCGGTGACTTCACGGCCGTGGCAAGCTCGGCATTGAGGCGCGCGATTATTTTCGGCGACGTGCCGGAGCGCACGACGAAGCCGTCCCAGCCGCTGACGTCGAACTCCGGGTATCCCGATTCGATCATCGTGGGTACGTCCGGCAGGGCGGCAATCCGCTTGGCGCCGGTCACGGCGAGCGCGCGGACGCGGCCTGTCTGAATATGCGGAACGATGACGCTGCTGGTCACGAACATGAATTGCAGGCGTCCCTGCAACAGATCGCCCACCGCCTGCGGGAATTGGTTATAGGGCACGTGGGTTGCCAGCACGCCCGCTTGTTGCTTGAACAGTTCACCCGAAAGATGGGCCGGCGTACCGCTGCCGCCCGAGCCAAAATTGAATTCATTGGGCTTGGCCTTCAGCAGCGCGACCAATTCCGCGACCGTGCGGGCTGGAATGCTGGGATGGACGGTGAGCACATTGCAATAGCTGGTGAACTGGCCGACCGCATTCAGGTCGCGCGACAGGTCCACGGTCAGGGCCGGATAGAGCGCGGGCGCGACCGAAATGGGCTGCAGCATGGTCATGAGGGTGTAGCCGTCGGATGGCTGGCGCAGCAGTTCGCCCAGGCCTACCGTGCCGGTCGCGCCGGGCCGGTTTTCTACATACACGGATTGCCCGATATTCGTCGTCATTTTCGCGGCGACGATGCGCGTGACCACGTCAGGCGGAGTGCCTACCGAATACGGGACGATGGTTCGTATCGGCTTGGTGGGAACCCATGAATCCTGCGCGTCAGCGGCCTTGGGCAAGAGGGCTGACGCGGCGAAAGCAAATGTCGATTGCAGGGCGGAACGACGGCTCATGTTCATGATGGGTCCCTCGGGACAGTGGCTAATCCAGGTCGCTGGAATCTCGTGAATCGAACGAAGCGACATTGCGCTTGATCTTCTTCAGCACACTCATCAGGACGGTCATCTCGCTCGGAGATATTCCCGTGAGGAACCGCGCGTAGTAGTCCAGCACCGCGGGCAGCGATTCGACGAAGAGCTGACGGCCTTGCTCGGACAGGAACACATGCGTTTGCCGCTTGTCGGTCTCATGTCCGATGCGCTCGATCAGTTCATCGCGTTCCATGGCGTCGAGGATGCGGCTCAGGTTGGAGCGCTCGATCACGCTGAGGTCCGCCAGCTCCGACACGCTGTGTCCGTCGCGGTCGGCCAGGATGCTCAGGACTCGCCACATCAGGGGAGAGCAGTGATGGGCGGACAGCACGCGAGCGATGTTCCGGATATGGAAGCGGTCGATGGCCAGGAAGTAGTGCATGGGCCAATCCGTGACGTGGAATAGATCCTCCGCGTCTTTGATCGGCGCCGTCGACTTCTTGGGAACAGCTTTCAGGAGCGGCTTTATGTTCGTCATTTATGTGTGAATAATCGGTGAAAAATCACGTAATTAATTTAGGGCTGGGCATTTGCCGTGTCAAGGCGTGAGGGCGTCAGTAGTTTCACTAACAGCCGATGCGTGGAGCGGCCGTGCTGCGTCCGAAGCGCAGCTGCGCATCATGCCGAGGTTCACCGGACGGTGGAGGACGCTGGCTCGACGCCAGCCATCCTGACTTACCTCTTTGGGGATGCCGCCGCCGCGTCGGCCGCTTCCGTCCGCAGGCAGTCGATCAGATCCCGCATCCGCGGCGACAGGTCCAGGCTGTGGTGCCGCACGATGCCCAGGGGGCCGAACACGGGCGGCAGTTCGATGTCCAGGATGGCGATGTCGCCGCTGCCTGCGGGATGGCGGGCGACGCAGCGCGGCAGCAGCGACAGCAGGTCGCTATTGGCCATCAGCATCATGTTGTTCAGGGCCGAGGCCGACTCGATGCGCGAGCGCGGGTACAGGCCGTGGCGCTGCAGCAGCATGTCCAGGCCGATGCGTGCCGGGCTGCCGCGCGGCGGCATGATCCACGGGTAGGCGGCCAGCTGCGGCCAGGAGACCTGGGCCATCTCCGCCAATGGATGTCCGCTGCGCGCGCACAGGCACATGGGTTCTTCGTACAGCACTTGGGTCTGGATGTCGGGCGTGCGGACGGCGGCGCCCATGCGCGCCACCAGCAGGTCCAGCTTGCGGGTGTGCAGGTCCGGCACCAGGGCCTCCAGCGAACCCTCGCGCACCAGCACATTGACGTTGGCGGCACGTTGCTCGAAGCGCAGCAGCGCGCGCGGCACCAGGTAGGCCGCGGCCGCCGAGTTGACGCCGAGATGGATGGTTTCCACGTCGAGGTCGGGCGCGCCGGACCATTCGCCGCTCATGCGTTCCAGGTCGCCCAGCACCCAGCGCGCGTGACGGATCAGGGAGTCGCCGTGGGGAGTGGGGAAGGTGCCTTTCGGTGTCCGGTCGAACAGCCGCGCGCCCAGCATGTCTTCCAGTTCGGCAATCATGCGCGACACCGCGGGCTGGGTGGTGGCCATGCGCTGCGCCGCCATGCCGACGTTGTGGACTTCGTCCAGCAGCAGCATGAGTTGCAGGTGACGCAGGCGCAGCCGGCCGCGCAGGTACCAGCCGGACTGCAGGGACGGAACGGGATCTGGAGGGCTCATTCGCACATATCAAATATGATATGAGAATGCCAAAATATATCATTGGACTGGAATGTCCCGCTGTTTGATGATCCTTTCTAGCGAGCTGCCCGTGAATGAGGCGAGCCGCGGGATGGAGACAATCATGCTGAAACGTATATGCGGCGCCTTGGCCGCATGCAGTCTGGCCGTTCCCCTGGCGGTCTGTGCGGCCTATCCGGACCGGCCCGTCACCTTGGTCGTGCCGTCGGTGCCGGGCGGCGCCGCCGACGTGGTCGGACGCCTGGTCGCCGCGGAAATGTCCAAGCAATGGAGCGTTCCGGTCATCGTGGAAAACCGCGCGGGCGGAGCCGGCGTCATCGGCTCCCAGGCCGTGGCCCGCGCCAAGCCTGACGGCTACACCTTGCTGCTGGGGCCGGACGCTTCGTTCACGGCCGTGCCGTACCTGATGCAGGATGTGCCGTATCGCACCGGGGACTTCGCGCCGGTCGCCACGCTGGCGACCCTGCAATACGTGCTGGTGGCATCGCCCACGGCGTCGTTCAAGTCCTTGCGCGAACTGCTGGACCAGGCGCGCGCCCAGCCCGACGCCATCACTTACGCCAGCGGCGGCCCGGGTTCCACCCATCATCTGGCGATGGCGCTGTTCGAGCACGCGGCCGGCATCTCGCTCAAGCACGTGCCCTACAAGGCCGCGCCCCAGGGTTTTGTCGGCGTGATGGGCAGCCAGGTCGATCTGATGTTCATCGTCGCCAGCACCGCCGTGCCGCAGATCAAGGCCGGCAAGGTGCGGGGGCTGGCCAACGCGGGAGCTGCGCCCATCGCTGGCGCGCCCGACCTGCCGATGGTGAAGAACGAAGTAAAGGACTTCACGTTCTACAGCTGGTTCGGCTTGTTCGCGCCAGCGCAGACGCCGGCGCCGGTGCAGGCCGATTTGCAGCGCGCCGTGGCCGCTGTTTTGAAGAGTCCCGAGGTCCGGGACAAGATGCAAGCCCAGGGCATGATCGTAGGCGACCAGGACGGGCTGAGCTTGAGCGAACGCATCGCCCATGACACCCGCGTTCTCGCGCCCGTGCTTTCCGACATCAAGACCGCCATCAGCAAGCAGCAATGAAACGCCCCAACATTCTTCTCATCACGACCGACCAGCATCGCGGCGACTGCCTGGGCTTTGCGGGACGGCGCGTCAAGACGCCGCACATCGACCTCCTGGCGCGCAGCGGCACGCATTTTGCGGCCTGCATCACGCCCAACATCGTCTGCCAGCCTTCGCGCGCCTCCATGCTGACTGGCCTGCTGCCCCTGACCCATGGCGTCTGCGACAACGGCATAGACCTGGATCTGCGCACCGGCGAGGCGGGCTTTGCCGGCAGCCTGGCCGCCGCGGGCTATGACACCGGCTTCATCGGCAAGGCGCATTTTTCCACGCACCATACCTTCCAGGCCACCGGACGGCCCGAGTGCCAGTACAGCGAAGCCGGCATGGGGCCAGGCTGGGCGGGCCCATACATGGGCTTCGAGCATGTCGAGCTGGTGGTGGAGGGCCACAACTACTGGCTGCCCACGCCCTTGCCGGGCGGCCTGAACCATTCGCGCTGGCACTACGGCGACGGCTTGGGTGAGCTGCGCAACCAGCTGTACCAGACCGATCTGGGGCCGGCCAGCGGCGCGCCGCAGACCTTCAATTCCGCATTGCCGGCAGCCTGGCACAACTCTGCCTGGATCGGCGATCGCACCATCGACTACCTGCGGGAACACCGCGACCAGCCATTCTGCCTGTGGGCCTCGTTTCCCGATCCCCATCATCCCTTCGATTGCCCCGAGCCCTGGTCGCGCCTGCATCATCCCGACGAAGTCGACCTGCCGCGCCATCGCGTCACCGACTACGAACGCAGGCCCTGGTGGCACAGAGCGAGCATGGAGAGCAAGCCCATGGGCAACGCCGAGGTGCAGGCGGTGCGCCAGAACTTCTCGCGCATGCCGACACAATCCGACGAGGCGCTGCGCCGGATCATCGCCAACTACTACGGCATGATCGCGCTGGTGGATCATCAGGTGGGCCGCATCATGAAGGCCCTGAGCGAATACTGCCTGGACCAGGACACCATCGTGATCTTCACGTCCGACCACGGCGAATGGCTGGGCGATCACGGGTTGATGCTCAAGGGGCCGATGCCTTACGAAGGCGTGCTGCGCGTGGCCATGGTGGCCAGCGGCCCCGGCATCGCAGCCGGAAAGAAGGTGGAAGACCCGGTTTCCACGCTGGACCTGGCCGCGACCTTCTGCGACTACGGCGGCGCGCCGGCTCTTGGGCCGCAGCATGGCCGCAGCCTGCGCCCGCTGCTGGAAGGCCGGGATGCCCCACGCGAGTTCGCGCTGAGCGAATGGGACGTGGCGGCATCGCGCTGCGGCGTGGAGCTGAAGCTGCGCACGGTGCGCACACGCGATTGGAAGCTGACGGTGGAACTGGGTAGCGGCGCGGGCGAGATGTACTGTCTGACTGAAGACCCGGACGAGATGGACAATCTGTTCGACGATCCCGGTTATGCCGCGAAGCGGCGGGAACTGGCAGCCATGCTCGACACCCGGCCCGCCGACCAGTTGCCGGCGCGCGTACCGGCGTCCGGCATCGCCTGAACGCGCGCTGAGGACAGGACGGTTACGCCTGTTCCGTAGCCGGCAGGGCTACGGACATGAAAAAGGCCCGCCAGCGCGAAGCTGGCG
>NZ_JCBAMT010000108.1:0-20875 GCF_059760445.1 Achromobacter sp. D7-1
GCCCGGCAGCGGCGCGGGCGCCGTGGCGGTCGGGCCGGTGGACGGGACGCCGGCGGCGCCGTCGCGGCCGTACAGGCCGGCGTTGGGGTCCGGCGCCTGGCGCGGATCCGGCAGCTTGCCATTGTCGCCCTGGCGGCTGGCCCGGTCGACGAAGGGTACGGGCGCCTTGGTGACGTAGAAGGCGACGACGGCGGCCACGATCAGGCCGAGGAGCAAGCCGGCCAGCGCGCCGTACAGGGTGCTGCCGCTTTCGCCGGAGGAACGGCGGGTGGTGGTTTTGCGCTTGGTTGCCATGAACCGATGTTACATCCGCTCGGGCGCCGACACGCCCATCAGCTCGAGGCCGTTGGCCAGCACCTGGCGCGTGGTCGAGGCCAGGCGCAGGCGGGCCAGTTTCAGGGCGGTGTCATCGATCAGCACGCGCTCGGCGCCGTACCAGGCGTGGAAGTCCGAGGCGCAGTCGCGCAGCCAGAAGGCGATATGGTGCGGCGACAGTTCCTGCGCCGCCAGCGCCACCACGTTGGGGAATTCGGCCAGGCGCTGCATCAGCGCGAATTCGGTCGGGGCGGTCAGCAGCGCGGCATCGGCCTGGGCCACGTCGGCGGCCGGCATGGCGGCATTGTTGATCACCGAGCAGATGCGGGCGTGCGCGTACTGGATGTAATAGACCGGGTTCTCGTCGCTCTTGGACAACGCCAGGTCCACGTCGAACACGAATTCGGTGTCGGCACGGCGCTGGATCAGGAAGTAGCGCACCGCGTCGCGGCCGACCCAGTCGATCAGGTCGCGCATGGTCACGTAGCTGCCGGCGCGCTTGGAGATCTTGACCTCTTCGCCGCCGCGCATGACCTTGACCATCTTGTGCAGCACGTAGGCCGGGTAGTCCTTGGGGATGCCCTCTTCCAGCGCCTGCAGACCGGCGCGCACGCGCGCCACGGTGCCGTGGTGGTCGCTGCCCTGGATGTTCACGGCGCGATGGAAGCCCCGCTCCCATTTGGCCTTGTGGTAGGCCACGTCCGGCACGAAGTAGGTGTAGCCGCCTTCGCTTTTGCGCATGACGCGGTCTTTGTCGTCGCCCGTGCCCAGTTCGGTGGTGCGCAGCCACAGCGCGCCGCCTTCCTCGTAGGTATGGCCGCCGGCGACCAGCGCCTTGACGGTCGCTTCGACCCGGCCGGAGGTATAGAGCGAGCTTTCCAGGTAGTAGTTGTCGAACGCCAGGCCGAAGGCCTGCAGGTCCAGGTCCTGCTCGCGACGCAGGTAGGCCACGGCGAAGACGCGGATGTCGTCCAGGTTGTCGACGTCGCCCGTGGCGGTGACATCCACGCCATCGGAGTGGACGGTCGCGCCGGCCTGGAAGTCACGCGCGATGTCGGCGATGTAGTCGCCCTTGTAGCCGTCGGCGGGCCAGTCGGGCGATTCGGTCGTCAGGCCGCGGGCGCGGGCCTGCACGCTGATGGCCAGGTTATGGATCTGGTTGCCGGCGTCGTTGTAATAGAACTCGCGGGTGACGTCCCAGCCGATGGCGTCGTACAGGCGGCAGAGGGCGTCGCCCAACGCGGCCTGGCGGGCATGGCCCACGTGCAGCGGACCGGTGGGGTTGGCCGACACGAACTCGACCAGGATCTTCTCGCCGCTGCGGGGCGAGCGGCCGAAGGCGGCGCCCTGCTCGGCCACGGCGGCGATGACGGCCTGGCGCGCGGCGGCGGTGATGCGCAGGTTGATGAAACCCGGCCCGGCGATTTCAGCGGACTCGATCAGGCCGGCGGCGCCGGGCTGCGCCATCAGGGCGTCGACGATGGCCTGGGCCAGTTCGCGCGGGTTGCGGCGGGCCGGCTTGGCCAGTTGCATGGCCACGTTGGTGGCGACGTCGCCGTGGGCGGCAACCTTGGGACGCTCCAGCAGCACATTTGCCACGGCGTCGGGCAGGCTTTGCGCGACGGCGGCCTGGATCAGGGAGATAAGCTGTTTTTGTTGCTCGAGGAGCATGGGCGTCTGGAGAAGTTCTGAGTTAGTGACGGACGCGCCCGTACAGGCCGGGCCTGTCGGGCGGAGCGGACAGGGGGCGGCGTAGCCGGGCGGACCGCGCGCGCCGCATTCATGGCCGCGTCAGGTCCCGCTGTCACGGGAATCTCCTGAATCATAGCTTGATTTGGCCATTGGACCGGCCTGCGCCCAGGGCGGGAACCTTGCGCCGGAGGGTCTGGGGGGACGGATGGCGCCCGGCCATCGGACCTGCTGCCCCGGGCCAGTTGGCAGCCCCCGGGTGTTGCGGTAGTGTATGTAAGTAATCAATGTGGGAGACTGGAATATGCTGATCACCTTTCATTCCAAGGTCGTGGCCGAGGTTCTGATGCTGACCGACCATGCGGGCGCGCTGTTGCAGGCGGCCGGCAAGTCCTTCGGAGACAAGATCCCGGAGCGTGGCGTTTTCACCGTGGAACAGCTGGGACCCGCCATCAGCGGCATCGAGCGCGCCATCGACGACTATCAGAGTTCCCATGACAAGAGCGACGAAGAAGACGACGACAAGGCGCCTGCATCGCCCATGGCACGCATGGTGGGCCTGAAGGAACGCGCTTTCCCCCTGCTGGATATGATGCGCCAATCCCTGGCGGCAAATGCCGAAGTCACCTGGGAGGTGTCGCGCGGCTGGTAAGCCGGCAAGCCCAATGTCGCCGGGCGGACAATCTGCCCGGTGATTTTTGCCTACGCTTCTCGCCTGACGCCACCTTAAGGAATCACACCATGCGCAGCGATATCACCGTTGTTTTCGACTCCCGCCGTTCGGTCGACCTCTCGGCCAACGTCGAGCCCTCGCCGCAGCGCCAGAGCGACGCGCGCGACTGGTTCGACAGCGCCTGGGAAACGCTGGGCTGCGAGCCGCTGCGCCCCAGCGGCAAGGTCCTGCTGCTGGACAAGGTGCTGGGCGTGGCCGACGCGCTCGGCTATGACACCCTGTCCAGCGACGAAAAGGAGGCCCGCGAGTTCGCCGAGCACCTGGCGCTGGCGCTGGAGCGCCCGCGCATCACCGTGGACCTGCCGGGGTTGACGGTCGGCTATTGAGAAAGCCGCGGGCCCTTAGCGGATGCCCGCGCGCATGAACGACTGCACGAACTGGCGCTGGAACAGCAGGAAGGCGATCAGCAGCGGCGCGGCCGACATCAGCGTGGCGGCCGTGATGACCGACCAGTCGATGCCCTGGTCGGTCGACGAGAACACCTGCAGACCCACCGTCAGCGGCCGCGATTCGACCGAGTTGGTGATGATCAGCGGCCACAGGAAGTTGTTCCAGTGGTGGCTGACCGATACCAGCCCGTAGGCCACGTAGATCGGCTTGGCCAGCGGTACATACACCTTCCACAGCACTTGCAGCGCGTTGGCGCCCTCCATGCGGGCGGCCTCTTCCAGTTCGCGCGGCACCGTCTTGAAGGTCTGGCGCAGCAGGAAAATGCCGAAGGCCGACGCGAAGTAAGGCAGGCCGATGGCGAACACCGTGTCGCGGATGCCCAGCTGGCTCATGGAGCGGTAGTTCTCCACCAGCAGCACGTCCGGCATGATCATCAGCTGCAGCAGCACCAGCATGAAGACGAAATCGCGGCCGCGGAACTCGAAGCGCGCGAAGGCGTAGCCGGCCAGCGTCGACAGCACCAGCTGCGCCGCCAGCACCATGGTGACCAGCAGGAAGGTGTTGAGGAAGTAGCGCGGGAACGGCGCGGCATTCCAGGCGCGCACGAAGTTGTCCAGCGTCAGCGGCGCGAACAGGTCGAAGCGGGTCGCGTAGGCGGGCGGGTGGAACGCCGCCCACATGGCATAGGCCAGGGGCAGGATCCACAGCAGGCCGAGCGCCCAGGCGCCCAGGGTATCGAGCTTGTCTTTCATTGATAGTGCGTCCTGCGGTCCAGCCAGCGGAACTTGATCAGCGCGGTCAGCGCCAGCACCACCAGCAACACGACGGTCAGCGTGGCGGCGTAAGCCGTGTCCCAGAAACTGAAACCCACCTGGTAGATGTAGTAAAGCAGCAGCGTGCTGGCGTTATCCGGCCCGCCGCGCGTCATGACCACCACGTGGTCCACCAGCCGGAACGCGTTGATCAAGGCGTTGATCAGCACGAAGAGCGTGGTGGGCATCAGCAGCGGCCACAGGATGCGGCGGAAATACTGCCAGCGCGACGCGCCTTCCAGCATCGCGGCCTCGCGCAGCGACGGCGATACTGTTTGCAGCGCGGCCAGGTAGAAGATCATGAAGAAGCCGGCTTCCTTCCAGACCGTCACCAGCATCAGCGCGGGCAGCGCGGTCTCGCGGTTCCCCAGCCAGTTGGGGCCGGGCGAGCCGAACAGCTGCATCACCTGCGCGATCAGGCCGTACTGCGGCGTGTAGAAGAACAGCCAGATGTTGGCCACCGCCACCATGGGCAGCACCGTGGGCGTGAAGTAGGCCATGCGCAGGAAACCGCGCCCGCTCAGGTTGCGGTTGACCCACAGCGCCATGATCAGCGCGATGCCGATGGACGTGGGAATGGTACCCAGCGCGAACCACAGATTGTTCCAGAGCGACTGCCAGAACACCGGGTCGTCGCGCATGACGGCGTAGTTGTCCAGCCCCACGAAGCGCGCGGGACGCGCGCCCTTGGGGGTAGAGAAAAAGCTGTGCCATAGCGTCGCCACCGCCGGGTAATGCGTGAAAGCGGCGAGCAGCACGATGGCTGGCAGCAATAGCAGCCAGCCATAAAGCGCGTTTAAAGAGCGGCTCATCGTGCTTGTCGGATTACTTGTAGGGACGCAGTATGCGGTCGGCCTCGCGCTGGGCGTCGGTCAAGGCCTGCTGCGGCGTCTTGGAGCCGGTCAGGGCGGCTTGCAGGGCGTCGTTCAGGGTCTTGGTGACGCGCTGGTTCTCATGCGTGGAGAACTCTGCCACGCTGACTTCCAGCTGGTCGCGCGCGACCGCGGCGGCCGGCACTTCCTGCGCGTACTTCTTCATCTTTTCGGTTTGCCAGGCGGCCGGGGTCACGGCCACGTAGCCCGTGGCGATGCTCCAGTCCGCGGCGCGTTCTGGCGTGGTGACCCATTGCGCGAACTTCAGCGCGGCCTGTTGCTGCGCCGGCGTGCCGCTCTTGAAGATATAGAAGTTGCCGCCGCCGGTGGGGCTGCCGCCGCGCTTTTGCTGCGGCATCATGGCCACGCCGAACGGGAAGTCGGCGTTCTTGCGGATGTTGGTCAGATTGCCCGTGGTGGTCCAGACGATGGCGGCCTTCTTTTCCAGGAAGTCCTTGGGCGTGGTGCCCCAATCGATCGTGCCGGTCGGCATGATCTTGTGCTTGGCTGACAGGTCGCGCCAGTACTGCGCGGCTTCCACCACGGCCGGCTTGTCCAGATAGACCTCATTGCCGGCTTCGTTCATCAGGATCGCGCCGTTGGGCGTGGTCAGCGCCTGGAACAGCCAGTAGGCGAAGGCGCCGCCCGACGGGATCTCGATGCCCCACTGCGTGGTGTTGCCGGACGCGTCCTGCTTGGTCAGCTTCTTGCCGTACTCGACCAGTTCGGCCCAGGTCGCGGGCGCGCGCTCGGGGTCCAGCCCGGCGGCCTTGAACAGGTCCTTGTTGTAGTACATGACGATGGTCGAACGCTGGAACGGCACGCCCCAGGTATGGCCGCCGCTGCGGCTGTTCTGCATGAAGGCGTCATAGAAGCCGCCCAGCCATTTCTTGTCGGCGTCGCTCTTGGCCAGGCTGTCGATCGGCACGATGGCGTCCTCGTCGATCAGCGTGAACATATCGGTGGACAGCAGCACCGCCAGTTGCGGCGGCGTGCCGCCCTTGAGCGCGGTCAGCGCCTTGGCGATCGAGTCCTGGTACGAACCGGCGTAGATCGGCTTGATCTTGATGTCGGGATTTTCCTTCTGGAAATCCGCCACCATGTCGTCGACGATCTTGGTGATCGGGCCGCCGACCGCGACGGGGTAATAGAACTCCACCTCGACGGGCTTGTTCTGCGCCTGCGCAGGCAGCGACAGGCAGGCGGCGGCCAGGCTGGCGGCCAGGGTTTTCAGTACGATGCGACGCATGTTGTTTTCCTTTCCTGTGTACGGGCCCTAGCGGCCGGCGGAGTTGATGACCGCCGAATCGGCGGCAAAGAAGTGCTGCTGGCCGTCCTGCCAGGACAGGCCCAGTGTTTCGCCCGCGCTGGCGCGCAGATGGCCGCCCACGCGCACGGCCACGCCGCTGGTGTCGCCCACGCGGCAAACCACGATGGAGTCCGCGCCGAAGTACTCCACGCTTTCCACCTTGGCCGCAATGCCGTTGGGGTCGATGCGGATGTGCTCCGGACGCACGCCCAGTTTCATGGCGCCCGCTGGGGCGCCGGCAATGGCGGGGCCATGCGTGCCGGCGATGACCGTGGCGCCCTGCAGGGAAGCCAAGCCGATCAGGTTCATGGGCGGCGTGCCGATGAAGCGCGCCGCAAATTCGGTGGCGGGCCGCGCATACAGTGCGTCCGGCGTGTCGTGCTGTTCGATCTTGCCGCCACGCAGCAGCACCACCTGGTCGGCCATGCTCATGGCCTCGGTCTGGTCGTGCGTGACGTAGACCATGGTGATGCCCAGGTCCTGTTGCAGGGCGCGGATCTCGCGGCGCATTTCATGGCGCAGCTGCGCGTCCAGGTTGGACAACGGTTCGTCCATCAGACAGACCGGGGCTTCGGAAATCACGGCGCGGCCCAATGCCACGCGCTGTTGCTGTCCGCCGGACAATTGCGAGGGCTTGCGGTCCAGCAGATGGCTCAGGCCCAGCAGGTCGGCCACGCGCTGCAGGCGACGGTCGTAGTCGCGGGCCGGCTCCTTGCGAACCTTGAGGCCGAACAAAATGTTCTCGCGCACCGACAGGTGCGGAAACAGCGCGTACGACTGGAACACCATCGAGATGCGGCGCTTGGCGGGCGGCAATTGGGTGACGTCGCGGTCGCCGATGTGGATGGTGCCCGAGGTCGGCGTGTCCAGCCCGGCGATCATGCGCAGCGTGGTGGACTTGCCGCAGCCGGACGGACCCAGCAGGACCGTGAAACTGCCGGCGGGAACCGTAAAGCTCACGCCATGGATCGCGGCGGCGTTGCCGTACTGTTTGGTGAGGTTATCCAGGACGATGGATGACATGCTGTCTCGAAGATCTAATAGTTAGATCCGCATTGTTGCCTGTTATGAAAACCTTTTCATTGTGCAGCGCAAACATGACGGATGTATGGCAGAACAAACTTTCGTAGTCTAGCTTTGGCCTCAGGCGAATGGGTACGGGCCGGGGTAATCCCCGATGACCGCATGATGCGTGACCAGGTTTTTCCCTTGCCACCAATGCAGCTGGTAGCCCGGCGGTTCCATGATGTACTGCAGCGTCGGCCGCGGTCCCAATTCCAGGGCGAGCTGGTGCGCGGTGCCCGGACAGGTGGAGGCGATGGTGCCGCCGAAGCGCTGGAAGATCGTGCGGTGCAGATGGCCGCAAAGCACGCGCTCCACGTTGGGAAAGCGCGCCACGATGCGTTCGAGTTCGGGCGCGCCGGCCAGCAGGCCGATGGCGTCCATGTGTTCGATGCCGGTCAGGAACGGCGGATGGTGCATCAGGACCAGCGTGGGCCGCTCGGGCTGTTCGGCCAAGCGCGCGGCCAGCCAGTCCAGGCGGTCCTGGCAGAGCTCGCCATGGCTTTTCATGGGCACCACCGTGTCCAGCGCCAGCATGCGCAGCGGATAGGTTTCGATGGCGTATTGGATGAACGGGCCCCCGCCTTGCAGGTAGCCGTGGTCCGGAAAGGCCGCGCGCAGCTGGGCGCGGTCGTCGTGGTTGCCGGGCAGCAGGAAGTAGGGAATCTCCAGCGCCTGCAGATGTTCGCGCAGCACCTGGTATTCGTGCGGGCGGCCCAGATCGGTCAGGTCGCCCGTGATCAGCACGCAGTCGGGGCGCGGGGTCAACGCGTTGAGCGCGCGCACCGCGGGCGCCAGGAAGGCCGCCGGATCGATGATGCCGTAGGCCTTGTCGCCCGGGGTGCGCATGTGCAGGTCGGTGATTTGTGCGATGAGCATGACGCGTGTACTGAGGAAGAATTGTTGTAGGAAAGGGCCTTAGCGGCGCACCGGCGCGGCGGTGCCGCCGACCACGATGCAATGCGGCAGACGGTCGGAATGCGGCGGCTGGCCCTGGATCTGCGCCAGCAGGTTCGAGCAGGCGGTTTCGCCTATGCCGTCGCTGGGTTGGGCCACGGTGGTCAGGGGCGGCGTCAGCAAGGCGCCGAAGCGCATGCCGTCGAATCCGCAAACCGAAATGTCGGCAGGCACGGACAGGCCCAGGCCCACCAGGTCTGCAATGACGGCGGTGGCCAGCAGGTCGTTGGAACAGAACAAGGCGGTGGGCGCCTGCTTGCCGCGCAGGGCGGCCTTCAGGGCGTCCAGATCGCTGCCCGTGTGCGAGCTCATGGAGATGTGCTGGATGGCGTCCAGGCCCAGGCGCTTGGCGCAGGCGCGCGCTCCCGTCAGCCGGCGGCGGGCGCGGTCCGAGGCGGTCAGCGGGCCCGTCACCAGGGCGATGCGGCGATGGCCCAGCGCGGCCAGGTGGGCCACCATGTCGCTGGCGGCCGCGCGATTGTCGACCGACGCGAAGGGATGGGCGCCGGACTCGTTGTAGACCAGCACGTAGGGAATGCCGGCATGGTCCAGGTCGTCCAGCGTGGCGCTCTTGGCGGCGTCCGCGACCGTCAGGATCAGGCCATCGACCTGGTGGTCCATCAGGCCCTGGACCGCCGCGGATTCCACCGCCGGATCGTAGCCGGTGGCGGTCAGCATGACGCTATAGCCCGATTCCCGCGCGCGCCGCTCCGCGCCTTCGAAGCACTCGGCGAACACGGGATTGGATAGCGTGGGCAGTATCAGGCCGATGGTGCGCGTGCTGCCCGAGCGCAGGCTGCGGCCGACGCGATTGGGTCGGAAGCCCGCGCGTTTGGCGACGTTGCGGATATGCGCGAGCGTGTCGGGATGCACGATCTCGGGCTGGTTGAACGCGCGCGAAACCGTCGCCGGGGAAACCCCGGCCTTGCGGGCCACTTCAATGATGGAAAAGCGGGGCGACGAGCGCGATGCCATGGCGGGATTGCTGCCGGGTTTTCTGAAAACGATTTCATCTTACTCGACAAATATGACCCTTGTATTGCACGGGTTTGCGCTATGCTGATGCCGACGCAACAACAAATCGTCATGGCGCGGCATGCGATTTTCCCGGGAAAAAACGGCTTTTTTCGGTGTTTATCCCAATTGACGCAGCGCGCACAATGGCAAGAGTCGGTCCATCCGGACTGTGCGGCAAGATGCCGTGCACAAGGCGGATCCTCGGTCAAAGGGGACCGGGTGCGTATTTTGCTGCCGCGCGAGACGCGCGGTACCGGTAAAGAGGAAAGGACCATGTCTACTGCCTTGAACAGACTTGGCGCGCTGGAAGCCGCGCGCAAGCTGCAACGGCGCGAATTGACCGCAGAGCAACTGGTGCGCGCCTGCTTTGCGCGCATCGAACAACGCGAAAGCACCATCCATGCGTGGACCGCGCTGCAAAAGCAGGCCGCGCTCGACCGTGCGCAGGCACTGGACCGCGGCGCGCTGCAGGGCGTGTTGCATGGCTTGCCGATGGGCGTGAAAGACTTGTTCGACACCGTCGACCTGCCCACGCGCTACGGCTCGCCCATCTATGAACGTCACCATCCGGGCCTGGATGCGGCCTCCGTGGCGCTATGCCGGGGCGCGGGCGCAATCGTCGTCGGCAAGACCGTGACGACCGAATTCGCTACCTATCAGGCAGGCCCCACGCGCAACCCGCGCAACGAGGCCTATTCGCCTGGCGGCTCATCCAGCGGCTCGGCCGCGGCGGTGGCCGACGACATGGTGCCCTTCGCGTTGGGCACGCAGACCGCGGCCTCCATCATCCGCCCCGCGTCTTATTGCGGCATCGTGGGCTTCAAGCCGACCTTTGGCAGCATTTCCCGCGCCGGCGTCAAAAGCGTGGCGGAGTCGCTGGACACCATTGGCGGCTTTGCCCGTTCGGTGCCGGACGTGGCATTGTTCGCTTCGGTGCTGATGCGCGATCCCCGCATGCTGGACCTGGCGTACGACGGCAAGCCGCGCATCGGCATGTACCGCAGCCTGCAATGGCGGCATGCCCTGCCGGAAACCAAGGAAGCCTACGCGCAGGCAGCGGCCATCCTGTCGCGCGCCGGCGCCGTGGTCGAGGAAGTGCCGCTGCCGCCCGAGCATTGCGTTCTGGTGCAGCTGCATGCCGACATCATGGCATTTGAAGTCTCGCAGGCGCTGGCCTACGAGCGCCTGGAGCATGCGGCGCAGCTCAGCCCCAAGATCCAGGCCATCCTGGAGGCGGGCTCGCGGATCACTGCTGAAGAGCACCAGAAGAACCTGATGCGCGCCGCCGAGTCCCGCGCGCGCGTGGATGCCTGGTTCGACAAGTACGATGTGCTGCTGGCACCCAGCGCGAGCGGCGAGGCGCCGTTCGCCGACCTGGGCACGGGCGATCCGCAGTTCTCGCGCGCTTGGACGGTGTTCGGCCATCCCAGTCTGAGTCTGCCGTTCGCCACAGGCCCGCAAGGCCTGCCCGTTGGGCTGCAACTGGTCGGCGCGCGCTACAGCGACCACCGGACGCTGGCGATGGCGGCGTGGGTCCACCAGCGGCTGCTGGCCGCCACCGCGCCGGATATCGGCGCGTCCGACATGTGGCCGCGCGGCTGAGCGTCAGCCGCCCGCGCGCGGACTGAAGCCGCGTTGGCGCGGCGGCGTTCAAAGAAAAAGCCAGCCCGGTAAGGCTGGCTTTTTTACGCCGGGTTGCGGATCACGCGGTCTCGGCGGTTTCCTTACGCCGGGTTGCGGATCACGCCGTTTCGGCCGTTTCTTGTTCGGTTGCCGCCACGGCGCCCGCATTGATATGGCGGTTGACGGCGCTCAGCACGGCCTGGAACGAGGCGGTCACGATGTCGCGGTCGATGCCCACGCCGAAGCCGGTGCTGGATTCGCCGACGCGCAATTCCACATAGGAGGCGGCGCGCGTGTCGGTGCCGGTGCCGATGGCGTGCTCGTGGTAGTCCATGATGCGCACGGGCACGTCCAGCGCGGCCACGAAGGCCGAGATGGCGCCATCGCCCTTGCCCGTCACGATGCGGCGCTCGCCGTTGTATTCGAGTTCGGCTTCGATGCTGAAATGCTGGCCTTCGCCGGCCGACGGATTGCCGTCGATGCGATGGCGCACCAGCTTCCAGGGCGACTTCTGTTCGAGGTATTCGCGGTTGAAGATCGTGTGCACGTCGTCAGCCGTGACTTCGCGGCCGGTCTCGTCGGTGACGCGCTGGATGGCGCGGCTGAATTCGATCTGCAGGCGGCGCGGCAAGACCAGGCCATGTTCCTGTTCGAGCAGGTAGGACACGCCGCCCTTGCCCGATTGGCTATTCACGCGGATGACGGCGTCGTAGCTGCGGCCGAGGTCGGCCGGGTCGATGGGCAGGTACGGCACTTCCCAGACGGCGTCGGCTTGCTGCTGCGCGAAGCCCTTCTTGATGGCGTCCTGGTGCGAGCCCGAGAACGCGGTGAAGACCAAGTCGCCCGCGTACGGATGGCGCGGGTGGACCGGCAATTGGTTGCAGTATTCGGCGCAGCGGCGCACTTCGTCGATGTCCGAGAAGTCCAGGCCCGGGTGCACGCCTTGCGTGTAGAGGTTCAAGGCCAAGGTGACGAGGTCGACGTTGCCGGTGCGCTCGCCGCTGCCGAAGAGGCAGCCTTCGATGCGGTCGGCGCCGGCCATTACGGCGAATTCGGCGGCGGCCACGGCGGTGCCGCGGTCATTGTGCGGGTGCACGCTGAGCACAATGCTGTCGCGGCGCGTCAGGTTCTTGTGCATCCATTCGATCTGGTCGGCGTACAGATTGGGGCTGGTGGCCTCGATGGTGGCGGGCAGGTTCAGCACCATCTTGCAATCGGGCGTGGGCTGCCATACGTCAGCCACGGCGTTGGAGACTTCCAGCGCGAATTCGGGTTCGGTGGTGCTGAAGACTTCGGGCGAGTACTGGTAGCGCCATTGCGTTTCCGGGTGCTGCGCCATGTACTGCTTCACCAGGCGCGTGCCGGTGGTGGCGATGTTCTTGATCTCGTCCTTGCTCATGTTGAACACGACCTTGCGGAACGCCGGTGCGCAGGCGTTGTACAGGTGGACGATGGCTTGCTTGGCGCCGGCGGCGGATTCCACCGTGCGGCTGATCAGGTCTTCGCGCGATTGGGTCAGCACGATGATGGTGACATCGTCCGGGATGCGCTTTTCGTCGATGAGCTTGCGCACGAAATCGAAGTCGGTCTGCGAGGCGGACGGGAAGCCCACTTCGATTTCCTTGAAGCCGATTTTCACCAGCTGTTCAAAGAAGCGGACCTTGCGCTCCACGCTCATTGGTTCGATCAGCGCCTGGTTGCCGTCGCGCAAGTCCGTGCTCATCCAGATCGGCGCCTTGGTGATGCGGCGGCTGGGCCAGGTGCGTTCGGAAAAGTCGCGGGTAAAGGGCGCGAAGGGGACGTATTTGGTGGCGGGGTTGGCAAGCATCATTACTACACCTCGATCGGTTTCTTTTGAATCCCGGGAATGCTTCCCTGGGCGGCTACGCGACCGGATGGCGGTCTTGTGCCAGGATTTGCCGTGATTGACCGGCAGGATTCAGAGATAAAAGGGGGAAATCGCGTGTGGCAAGCGTGGTTGCCGAGCTACCACGGGGACACTAGGCCCGGCAACCGATCGGTAGGTATAGCGATAGCGCGTAGGAGGAGAAACGGGCGCGCAGGCCGGCAACCGGAGCGTCGTAGCGTCCGGTGGCAATCGCGAAGGGGGTGCGGTGAGCGGCCATAGGTTGCTAGTCAAACATATTTTCTTCGCCAGCGCAACTGAATGTGCTTTTGTATCGAGGCGGGTTGCGGGCTTGAGACAGCGTATTTTGCTGAAGAATATTCGGCAAAAATGGGGTTGGATAGGGGAAGGCCGGGTCGCGTTACAGCGTTGCCTGGCCGGCGAGGGACTGAAACAAACAGGCCGCCTGTCGGCGGCCTGCTATGGCAATGGTGAGGGGGGGGCTTACCGGGCCGGGCCGATGCGCGGTTCCACGTAGCGGTCGCTGCGTCCTTCACTGCGCGCTTCGTGGCGGACTTCGTCGCGCGGGTCGCGCGGCTTGCGGTCGGACGATTCAAGGACGCGGGCCTGCTCCGCGACCATCGCGATCTTGCTGGCGCGGTTGTGGCGGATTTCAGACAGGGAGCGGCGCAGGTCGCCCACCGTGAAGGGCTCCTGGCGGTCGCCCCAGGTCCAGCGCAGCACGCCCAGGGATTCCTCGGACAGGTTGGGCGCCAGGTCGGCCAGCACGCTGGTTTCGACGGGAGTGGCGCTGCCGGAGGCCAGGCTGGCGGACAGCCAGGCGCGCAGCGTGAAGAACACGATCAGGGTCCAGATGCCGGCCACCGCCCACCAGATGTAGGGGTTGACCTTCTGCACCATGTCCATGGTCGGTTGCCCCAGGGAGTGCAGGAACTCGTAGTTCATGGTGCGGCCGAAATTCAGTATCCAGTTGGCGGCCAGATACCAGATAACCACGGCGACGGCGATGACGATCGCGCGCACGATGAGGCGGGGAAGCGCCAGTTTGAGCAGGGTCTGGCCAATGAGGCGGCAGTCCTGGCGGACGCTTGCGGGCGAAGTCAGATTCATCATGCAAAATATTGTACCTATGACCCGTCCAATTTTAGAACTGCGACCTGGTCAGCATTTGACGCTGACGCCACAACTGCAGCAATCGATCCGATTGTTGCAGCTGTCCACGCTCGATCTCGAAGCCGAGATCTCGCAAGTGCTTGCGGAGAACCCGCTGCTGGAGCGGCAGGACGAAGCGCCGTCGGCCGAGACGCCGGCGGAGTCCGACCGCGAGTCCTCCGTGCAGGACGACGAACCCGCCGCCGAACGCGAGACCCCGGTGGACGAAATGCCGGGCTCGGGCGGGGTCTACCCCGACGAAGATTCCAGCCGGCCCGAGGCCGCAAGGCCGGACACGCTGCGCGAGCACCTGCTGGGCCAACTGATGCTGACGCGCGCTGCGCCGCGTGACGTCGCGTTGGCGGGCCTGCTGATCGACGAGCTGGACGAGAACGGCTACCTGGGATCGCCGCTGGAAGAAATCCTGGGCTGGTTGCCGGCCGAGCTGGAGCCGGACATCGACGAGCTGAAGGCGGCCCTGTCGCTGCTGCAATCGTTCGACCCGCCCGGCATTGGCGCCCGCGACATGGCCGAATGCCTGTTGTTGCAGCTGCGCAACCCCGATCTGGGCCAATTGCCCGAAGCGGCGGATGCCGCGGTGCTGGCCTGTGCGCGGCAGATCTGCGCGCAACACCTCGCGCTGCTGGCGACAGGCAACGCTGCGCGCCTGTGCGCGGCGGTGGGCTGCGACGACGCCACGTTCCGTTCGGCGCATTCCCTGATCCTGCGGCTGGAGCCGCGTCCGGGGCGCGCCTGGACCGTGCCCGCGGCCGACTACGCCGTGCCCGACGTCATCGTGCGCAAGGCCCGTGGCGGCTGGCAGGTCACCCTCAACAGCGCCGCCGTGCCCAAGCTGCAGATCAATGGGTTGTACGCCCAGATGTTGGGCAACCAGAAGGAGTCCGCGCATGCGGGGCTGCACTCGCAGTTGCAGCAGGCCCGCTGGATGATCCGCAACGTGGAGCAGCGCTTTGACACCATCCTGCGGGTGGCCCAGGCCATCGTGCAACACCAGACGGCTTTCTTCAGCCAAGGACCTGCCGCCATGCGGCCGCTCATCCTGAAGGACATCGCCGGCGAACTGGGCTTGCACGAATCCACTATTTCACGGGCCACAACGCAGAAGTACATGCTCACTCCGTTTGGCACATTGGAGCTCAAGCGCTTCTTCGGCACGGGCGTGTCGACGGACGGCGGGGATGCCACCTCGGCCACCGCGGTGCAGACCTTCATCCGCCAGATGGTGGCCGATGAGAACCGGGCCAAGCCTTTGTCCGACAGCCAGATCATGCAAAAGCTGGCCGATCAGGGGATAGTCATCGCCCGAAGGACGGTGGCAAAGTATCGAGAAGCGCTGCGGATTGCCCCGGCGGCGTTGCGCAAGGCGCAGGCGGCCGCCCGCTGATCGTACTTGAGTAATCAGGGACGGACTTGCGGAAATTCGTCCCTGATTTCAAAGACTTGCGTGACACTTTGGTTGCAAATTTATTTGCGCGCGGGACTTGCCAGTAGCGGAATAATTTTCGATAATTATTCTCATGTACATTTGCGTATGTAATGCCATCACCGAACGCCAAGTCCGCGCCAGCGTGGACGGGGGTGCGACGACGCTTTCCGACCTGCAATTCGAGCTGGGCGTGGCCACGTGCTGCGGCTGCTGTGCGGCCACCGCCGCCGAATACCTGCCGGGCGGCCGCTGCTCCAGCGTGTGCGACGTGCGCTCCATCGCCGTTCCGGTCAATCCTCCGGCCGCCCTGGTCGAATCGGGCGCGCCTGCTGCCAACAGCAGCTTCCCGATTCCCCTGGTCGCCATCGCCTGAGGGCAGTCGTCTCTTTCCGGCTCGCTGCCGTCATGCAGCGGGCCGCGTTGCTTCTTTCCCGCAAAATTTTCGGATAGCCATCGCCAGTTGGCGCGCGGGCTCGCGTACCGTGTCGGCCAGGCATAGCGCCAGTTCGGTCGGCGGCACCGGGGGCAGTTCCGCGTCGATAATCTGGTGGTCCGGCAAGAGGCAGCGCCGCTCCAGCAGCGCCACGCCCAATCCTCCCGTCAATGCCGCCTGCAAGCCCATCAGGTTCGGGCTTTCGTAGGCGATGCGCCAGTGGCGGCCGGCCGCTTCCAGGGCGTGGATGGCGCGGTTGCGGTAGATGCAGCCCTGCGGAAATGCGACCAGCGGCACGGGCTCAGCCAGCGGAACCTCCACCCCTGGGGCGCCGATCCAATGCAGTTGCTCGGGCCAGGCGGCCAACGCGGGGCCCGCGCCGGGCTCGCGCTTGAGCAGCGCCACGTCCAGGTCGCCCCGTTCCAGTGCGCGGGTGAGCGCGGAGGTCAGGTCGCAGCGGACCGATAGCCGCACGCCGGGGCGGGTTCGCGCAAACTCCGATACCAGGATGGTCAGCGTGTCGGCCGCGAAATCGTCCGGGATGCCTAGCCGGATTACGTCCACGCGCTTGCGCCCGCTGACCGCTTCCCGGACTTCGGTCGACAGGGCCAGCATCCGTCGCGCATAACCCAGCAGGCGTTCGCCGTCCTCGGTCAGCGAGACCTGACGGCCCTCGCGGATGAACAGGGCGCATTCCAAGGTTTCTTCCAGCTTGCGGATTTGCTGGCTGACGGTGGACTGGCTGCGATGCACGCGTTCGCCCGCGGCCGTGAAGCCGCCCGCATCCACGACGGAGACGAAGCTGTGCAAAAGGTCGAGGTCTGGCATCAGTGGCTCCAAGCATTCATTTTTTAAATACTTTCGATCCGAATAAAGAGTTTGTCAATGGATAGGGGCCCGCGCAGAATCCCTACATCCGCTGCATCCGCGGCTTGGCCGCCCCACTTTCGGATTCATCATGAAGGTCACCTCGACTCTGTCTGCCGCCGCCCTGCCAGCCCAAGCCTCGCCAGGCATCAGTTGGGCGCCCATCGCGGCCTTCTGCTTTCTGTGGAGTTCGGCGTTCGCTGCGGCCAAGATCGCGGTGCGGGACTGCCCGCCGCTGACCTTGCTGACTATCCGCTTCCTGATTGCGGGGGCCTTGATGCTGGGCCTTGCGGCGGCCAGCGGCGGCTGGAAAATGCCGGCGCGCCGCGACTTGATTGCGCTGATCCTGCTGGGAGCGCTGAACAATGCCCTGTACCTGGGCCTGAGCTGGTCGGGCATGACGACCGTGTCGTCCGCGTTCACTGCGGTGCTGATCAGCACCAACCCGCTGCTCATCGGCGTGCTGGCCGGGCCCGTGCTGGGCGAACGCCTGGGATGGCGCAAGCTGCTCGGGCTGTGCCTGGGATTGGCGGGCGTGGCGCTGGTGCTGCGCTCGCGGCTGACGGGCATGCAGGAGGATCTGCATGGCACGCTGCTGGTCACGGGAGGCCTGCTGGCGCTGGTCGCGGGCACGCTGCTCTACAAGCGCCTGAAGCCGTCCTCGGGCCTGTGGACCTCAACAGGCATACAGTCGCTGGCCGGCGCGGCGGTCATGCTGCCTTTTGCGTTGACGTACGAGAGCATCGGCGATGCGCGCATGACGGCGAGCCTATTCTGGAGCATGGCCTACATGATCGTCGCCGTGTCGATGGGCGGCTACTACCTATGGTTCATGATCCTGGGGCGCGCCAGCGCCACGGCGGCCAGCGCGCTGCACTTCCTGATGCCCCCGCTCGGGTTGCTGTTCGGATGGCTGGTGCTGGGCGAGCACGTGTCGTGGCTGGACCTGCTGGGTATCGTCCCCATTGCATTCGGCATCTGGCTGGCCACGCGGCGCGCCGATTAGCGTGCAACCGTGGCCGGGGTTGCCGATCCGCAACGAATCGACGCCGACCGCTTGCCGGCGTGTTTCGTGCAGCCCGAGGGCGCGTAGCCGCATGCGATTGCGCGGCGTCGTCGGCGAATTCCGGTGCGTGGCGCGTCGTCAGGCCGCGCGGGTGTTGATGCAGGCATGCAAGGCATCACGCACGCATACTCATTCTCATTAGCTTGTCGCTTTCTTGTAGCGCTCCTAAAGCGGTTTACCAAATGCAGCGCAAGGCTAGGCGCGGCCCCGCGCCTGGTGGTAGTCTGCCGGGGTTGCGTACGCGCGGCATCGTGCGCTCCTTTGTCGCGATGCATCTGCGTCGCGCCTGACTGCAAGGAGTCCATCATGAAAGGCGACAAAACCGTCATCCAGTTTCTGAACAAGCAACTGACCAATGAACTGACGGCCATCAACCAGTATTTCCTGCATGCCCGCATGCTGAACCATTGGGGCTTCGATAAGCTGGGCAAGCACGAGTACGAAGAATCCATCGGCGAAATGAAGCATGCGGATCGTCTGATCGCGCGCATCTTCATGCTGGACGGCCTGCCCAACCTGCAAGACCTGCACAAGCTGCTGATCGGCGAAGATGTGCCGGAATTGCTGGCCTGTGACCTGAAGCTGGAGCAAGGCGCCCAGGCGACCGTGAAGGAAGCGATCGCGCATTGCGAATCGGTCCGCGACTATGTTTCGCGCGATCTGTTCCAGGACATCCTGGACGATACCGAAGAGCACATCGACTACCTGGAAACGCAGATCGACCTGATCGACAAGGTCGGCATCCAGAACTACCTGCAAAGCCAGATGTCCGTGCCGGAGTAATGTTCCGGTCATGAAAAATGGCGCCCCGCGGGGCGCCATTTTCTTTGGTACTGCCGGGCCTGCATCGCAGGCCCAGTTATTTACTGCGGACGGGCCGGACACTCGGCCATGGTGCCCCAGGCGCGGTTGGGACCGCAGTACTTGTTGCGCGCGGCCCAGGAGCACGAGGGGCGCTCGAAGAAACCTTGCGTGGCGCATTGCGCGAGCTCGCGCTTGAGCGCGTCCTGCCAGCCCAGGGCGCCGGGCGCTTGCGCGGTGTTCGGGGGCGGCGGAGGCGCCTGCACCATCTGCGGGGTGCCATAGCCGCCAGCCTGGACCTGGCCGCCGTTGATGGCCGTGGAGGTGCCCGGCGCTTGCAGGTCCAGCGTGCTGACGTCCGAGGCGCCCGAAGGCAGCGGCACGTGCGAGGCCGCCGCGATTTCGCGGGCCTGGTCCGGGCTGATGCGGTCGCGCGAGATCTTCACCGCGGGATCGCTGACGCTATCGAACAGCGAGACGGTGTTGACCTGCCATTCGCGGTCGGACGGCTTGTCGGGTACGCCCAAGGTGCCGTCGATGCGCGGTTGCGGGGGCTGGGCCACATAAGGACGGCCATTGGCGTCCAGTACGGGTTGCTGGGATGCCGAGGCATCCTGGCCAGGAGCAGGCGCGGCCACCGGCGCATGCGCCACCAGCCAATCACCCAGTTGAATTCCGCCCCAGGCCGACGCGCCAAGCGCGATCAGGAGCGTTGCGAATAAAAAACGCCAAGACATTGCTACCCTCATCTGCCGTGCGGAACCCGAACGGGTCTACGCTTTGTCTCCGAAAACCTTGCCGCCGTGCTCCCGCATGGCATGGAATTTCACATCGGGATACAGTTCCTCGGCCACGCGCAACTGCGCGGGAGAACCGATCAAAAACGCCGCCGCATCCACAACATCATAGGCGATATGGGCGGCATTGGCATCCATGAACTTGCGCAGCGCCTTGGGGTTTTCAGACGTAATCCAACGTGCCATTGTGTAGCGGGACGGCAGCATCCGGGCGTCCACGCCGTACTCCGTCTTCAGGCGATGGGCGACCACTTCGAACTGCAGCTGGCCAACCGCGCCCAGCAGCAGGGAGCCGCCGGCAGCCTCGGGACGGAACACCTGAATGGCGCCTTCCTCGCCCAATTGGGTGAGGCCGGTGCGCAGCTGCTTGGTGCGCAGCGGATCCTTCACTTCCACGGCCTGGAACAGCTCGGGGGCGAAGAACGGCAGGCCGGTGAACTGCAGCGTCTCGCCTTCGGTCAGCACGTCGCCCAGTTGCAGCACGCCGTGGTTGGGAATGCCGATGACGTCGCCGGCATAGGCCTCGTCCAGCAACTCGCGCCGCTGCGACAGGAACGACACCACGTTGTTGGGGCGCATTTCCTTGTTGGTGCGCGCGACTTTCAGGCGCATGCCGCGCTCGAAGCGGCCGGAGCTGACGCGCACGAACGCGACGCGGTCGCGGTGCGCCGGATCCATGTTGGCCTGCACCTTGAACACCACGCCGGTGAACTTGGGTTCCACGGGCTGCACCAGGCGCTGCATGGAGACGCGCGGACCCGGAGGCGGCGCCTGTTCGACCAGCGCGTCCAGCACTTCCTGCACGCCGAAGTTGTTGATGGCGGAGCCGAAGAACACGGGCGTCTGCTTGCCGGCCAGGAACTGCTCGCGGTCGAAGGCGGGCGCAGCTTCATTGATGAGTTCGATCTCGCCGCTGGCCTGCTCGAAAGCCGAGCCGAAACGGCGGGCGATTTCGGGATTGCTCAAGCCTTCGATGAAGTCGTCCTTGTCCGAGCGGCGCTCCTGCCCGGGGCGGAACACGCGCATGCGGTCCTGGCGGATGTCGAACACGCCGCCGAAGGCTTTGCCCATGCCGACCGGCCACGAGAACGGCACGGCGTCCATGCCCAGGTGGCCTTCGATTTCGGACAGCAGTTCAAGCGGCTCGCGCACTTCGCGGTCCATCTTGTTGATGAACGTGATGATGGGCGTGTTGCGCGCGCGGCAGACCTGCAGCAGGCGAATGGTCTGCGGTTCGACGCCGTTGGCGGCGTCGATCACCATGAGAGCCGCGTCCACCGCCGTCAGCACCCGGTACGTGTCTTCGGAGAAGTCCGCGTGGCCCGGGGTGTCGAGCAGGTTGATGACGCAATCGCGGTATTCCATCTGCATCACCGAGGACGCCACGGAAATGCCGCGCTGCTTTTCGATTTCCATCCAGTCGGACGAGGCATGGCGCGAAGCCTTGCGCGCCTTGACGCTGCCGGCGATCTGGATCGCGCCTGCGAACAGCAACAGCTTTTCGGTCAGTGTCGTCTTGCCCGCGTCGGGGTGGGAAATGATGGCGAACGTACGGCGCCGCGCTACTTCGTGAGGGATGTTCATGATCGGAAGGATTTTACTTGGCGCCGCTTTTGGGCCCGGCGCGGTCCGGTATCGGGCATGAAAACGCGCGGGGCATGCGCCG
>NZ_JCBAMT010000109.1:0-20268 GCF_059760445.1 Achromobacter sp. D7-1
CGCCTGGGCGGACCGCTCTTTTATTGCACTCGGGCGCCGGACGCCCTTGGCGTCACGCGCCTGCTGCGGATGCTTACTGCACCACTTGAGCCAGCTTGCCCGACGCGTATTGCGCGGCGATCTCGGTCAGCGGCAGCGCCTTGATCTTGCTGGCGTTGCCGGCGGTGCCGAACTCGGTGTAGCGAGCCACACAGATCGCCTTGGCGGCGGCGCGGGCCGGTTTCAGGTATTCGCGCGGATCGAACTTTTCCGGGTTTTCGGCGAAGAAGCGGCGGATCGCGCCGGTCATCGCCAGACGGATATCGGTGTCGATATTGATCTTGCGCACGCCGTACTTGATGGCTTCCTGGATTTCCTCGACGGGCACGCCGTAGGTTTCCTTCATGTTGCCGCCGAATTCGCGGATCTCGGCCAGCAGTTCCTGCGGCACGCTGGAGCTGCCATGCATCACCAGGTGGGTGTTCGGCAGGCGGGCGTGGATTTCCTTGATGCGGGAGATCGACAGGATGTCGCCGGTGGGCTTGCGCGTGAACTTGTAGGCGCCGTGGCTGGTGCCGATGGCGATGGCCAGGGCGTCCAGCTGGGTGCGGCGCACGAAGTCGGCGGCTTGTTCCGGGTCGGTCAGCAGCTGGTCCATGGTCAGCTTGCCGTCGGCGCCGTGGCCGTCTTCCTTGTCGCCTTCCATGGTTTCCAGGGAACCCAGGCAGCCCAGTTCGCCTTCGACCGTCACGCCCAGCTTGTGGGCGGTGTCCACGACCTTCTTGGTCACTTCCACGTTGTAGTCGTAGTCGGCGATGGTCTTGCCGTCTTCCTTGAGCGAACCGTCCATCATGACGCTGGAGAAGCCCAGGTCGATGGCGCCTTGGCAGATCTTGGGCGACTGGCCGTGGTCCTGGTGCATGACCACGGGGATGTGCGGATAGGTTTCCACGGCGGCCTGGATCAGGTACTTCAGGAAGCCTTCGCCCGCGTACTTGCGCGCGCCGGCCGAGGCTTGCATGATCACCGGGCTGTCGGTCTCCGCAGCGGCTTCCATGATGGCCTGGACCTGTTCCAGGTTGTTGACGTTGAAAGCGGGAATGCCGTAACCGTGCTCGGCGGCGTGGTCGAGCAACTGGCGCATGGAGACTAGGGCCATGAGTGGTCCTCCTAAGTACTGTCTATTGAAAGATGGTTGAAGCCTTGCTGAATGGCGTGATTTTACGGGGGATTCGAGGAAAGGTCTTGCAACCGCCCGTATCCGGTCCATTCAGATGAGCACGAAAGGCTCAGGCCGGCCTGCAACTCCCCCGAAGGACCGAGGGCGCGACGGAGCCGCCAGGGCTCCGCGGCAAGGCGCTGGCCTATTTCAAGGCCGCCCGGCGTGGGGGACATCCACCCGCGTCATCAGGATCCGGCCTTCGTGCCTGGCGCGCCGGTTGGCTTCGATGAAATCGGGCGCGGCGGCCATGAACAGGGTCCGGCCGTCCGCTCCACCCAGGGCGGCGGCGAAAATGCCGAATTCTCCGGTGTCGATCTGCTCCAGGATCTTGCCGCCGCGTGCCACGCGCACGATGCGCTTGCCGATGGCGTCGGCCACCCACAAGGCCCCCTCCGCGTCCAGCGCGCCACCGTCGGGCCCGATGGCGGAAGCCGCAATCAGCACGCCCAGGTCGCCGCTGGCCGGCAAGGGGCCGAAATCGGCCCAGTCGCGGCGCGGACCCAGGCCGCCGTCGGCCAGGATGTCGAACTCGGAAATGCGGTTGCCGAAGGTTTCGTTGACGATCATGGTCTTGCCGTCCGGCGTGATGAACGAGCCATTGGGAAAGCACAGGCCATCGGCCACCTTCCGCACGGAACCGTCGGGATCGACGCGCACGATGCCGGTATTGCGGACCGGCTCGCCGGCCATTAGGTCAAAACCGAAATTGCCCACATAGGCCCTGCCCTGCGCGTCCACGACCATGTCGTTGACCGGCCCGCCCGTGAGCGCCGACAGGTCGGCGTGCACGGCCAGCGCGCCGTCGGCCTCGCGGCGCAGAAGCTTGCGGTCCTTCATGGACGCGATCAGCAGGCGGCCGTCCGGCAGCCAGCCCAACCCGGACGGCTGTTGCGGCACCTTGCAGATCTGCTCGACCTTGCCGTTCAGGTCCACGGCGATGACCTGCTCGGTGTAGAAGTCCGACGCCCACAGGCGGTTCTCGTGCCAGCGCAGCCCCTCCAGATAGGTGTATCCGGACGCCAGCACGGACAATTCGCGTTTCGGCATTGCCTGGTCTCCTTGTGCGGCCCCGCGCGGGGGCCTGTTGTTCGCGTCGCCCGGCTACGCTCTTGCGGGTGCCGGGACTGGACCATTCTGGCATGGCGGCGGGCGATAGTGCAGCGGTGCCAAATTGATACAACTTCGGTATCGCCCGCCTTGCGCCGCCGCCCCAAGAAAAAAACCGCCCCATCCGTCCCCGACCTGACAACTGCGCGTCAGGTGCGCGGCGTTAAGATCGCGCCCCAAGGGTAAACCCGAGCCTCGCGGCCAGCCCTGGCATTCCGTCTTCGGATCCTCTTGCCCGCCTCCCATGCCGGCGCGCCCGCCTTCCCGGGCCAGGCAAACGATCCCCGTTTTCCGTTTTGATCATGAACACTAAGAAGCTGACGCGTTATATCGGCATCGCCATGGTGCTGGGCATCGTGGTGGGCTATTTCTGCCACAGGTACGCGCAGAACGAGAAGGAGGCGGCGCAAATCGCCTCGTACTTCAGTCTCATCACCGACATCTTCCTGCGCATGATCAAGATGATCATCGCGCCGCTGGTCTTCGCCACCCTGGTGACCGGCCTGGCCAGCATGAGCGACGCCAGCGCCGTGGGCCGCATCGGCATGCGCGCCATGGTCTGGTTCATCGCCGCCTCGGCGCTGTCGCTGCTGCTGGGCCTGGCGCTGGTCAACATCTTCCAGCCCGGCGCGCACATGAACCTGGCGCTGCCGGACGCGGGCCTGACTTCGGGCCTGAAGACCGGCGATTTCACGCTCAAGGCCTTCATCACGCACGTGTTCCCGCGCAGCATTGCCGAAGCCATGGCCAACAACGAGATCCTGCAGATCCTGGTGTTCTCGCTGTTCTTCGGCGCCGCCCTGTCCTTCATCCGCGGCAAGGGCCACAACACCATCTACAACCTGATCGACGAGCTGGCCAAGATCATGTTCCGGGTGACGGACTACGTGATGCGCTTCGCGCCCATCGGCGTGTTCGCCGCCATGGCCGCCGCCATCACCACCGAGGGCCTGGGCGTGCTGGTCAGCTACGGCAAGCTGATAGGCGAGTTCTACCTGGGACTGGCGCTGCTGTGGGCCATCCTGTTCGGCGTGGGCTACCTGTTCCTGGGCAAGTCCACCTTCCGCCTGGGCGGCCTGATCAAGGAACCCACGCTGCTGGCGTTCTCCACGGCCAGCAGCGAATCGGCCTACCCCAAGACCATCGAAGCGCTGACCCGCTTTGGCGTGCCCAAGCGCATCTCGGGCTTCGTCCTGCCGCTGGGCTACTCCTTCAACCTTGACGGCTCGATGATGTACCAGTCCTTCGCGGTGCTGTTCATCGCCCAGGCCTACAACATCCAGATGAGCTTTACGCAGCAGCTGACCCTGCTGCTGGTGCTGATGGTAACCAGCAAAGGCATGGCCGGCGTGGCGCGCGCCTCGCTCGTGGTGGTCGCGGCGACGCTGCCTATGTTCCATCTGCCCGAAGCCGGCCTGCTGCTTATCATGGGCATCGACCAGTTCTTCGACATGGGCCGCACGGCCACCAACGTGGTCGGCAACAGCCTGGCCACCGCCGTCATTTCCAAGCTGGAAGGCAATCGCGAGGACGCGGCTGAAAGCGAGCCCGCCGTTGCGGATGAAGCCCGCCCGGACCAGACCGCGAGCCAGCACGCCTGACGCGACAGGCAATGAAAAACGGGCCGCATGGCCCGTTTTTTTATGGCTTGCGCCAGCTTGACCGGCGCCATGGCCGGGAGCAACATAGAAACCCTTCGCTCCCGATCCCGGCGCGGCGCGCATGGGCGCTGCGCTCAGTTCTCATGCCATGAAACGCTCAAGCCTGCGCTGCGCCCTGGCGGCCGCGGCCCTGATGTCCGCCGCTCCCGCCTCATACGCCTGGACCCGCATTTCCTGCGAGTTAGGCGGTACTGTGGCCAACCTGCCGGTTCTGATGCGCCAGTTCCGCACCGATGGCACGGAACTGACGCAGCTGATGTTCAGGCTGAAGGTCAGGAACGCGGACATACCCGAAGGCGCCCGCGCCGATACCGACTGCACCGAATTCGTCGGCCGCGAGATCGACGTGGTGCTTGAGAACATCGCCGCCGATGCCGTGCGCAAGGGCAAGTCCCTGAAGATGCTCTACCGCTACGACGATTCGCTGGGGCAAAGCCAGGCGACCAAGTTCGAACTGGAGCGCCAGCAACGGCCCTAGGGCCTGTACCCCTTTAGTCGTTGACCGAGCACGAGACCGGCGCGCCGTCCTCGAATTCCACGTCGTAGGTATGCACCGGGTCCCAGGGCAGCGTGAACCACAGCTCGTAGCCGTCGCCGTCTTCGTCGAACAGCCACAGCGCGCGCAGCACGGCGTGTTGGGCCATGGCTTCGGCGGTTTCTTCCTGGGGCAGCTGGTTGTCGTCCAGGCCGAGCTTCTTGTAGTGCTCGTAGGAATAGTTTTCCAGCAGCAACTCGGCTGCGGCCAGGATCTGGTCGTCGAGGTCGTCGATGATGGCCTTGACCACCTTGGACGCGCTGCTGTCGGGCTCTTCGCCGTCAGTCTGGACCATCACGTGAATGGGCGGACGGCCCTTGCCGGCGGCGACGTTCTCCGCAGCCCACAGATCGGGCTCCTCGGGATCCTGGGTGAAATTGAATCGTGCCATCGCGAACTCCGGAAAAAGGGCCAGCGCGCCGCGGAAATCGCGGCCGCGCCTTTCTCGCCATTTAACCAGATGCGCGGCCTTCCGGCTGCGCCTGCCGGCGATGTTTTTGCGACAGACAGCCCCTGCGTCTGCGGATATCAGACGCGCTCCAGCGGCAGATGCGGCAAGTCCGGCAGCGCCACGCGGATCGGATCGCCCGCGCTCACCGCCCCGCCTTCGATCACGATCCCCATGATGCCGGCGCGGCGCATCAGGCTGCCGTCCGGATGGCGGCCCAGCACGGCGGCGGTCAGGCCCTGCTGGTAGTTGTCGAGCTGCGAGCAAGGATTGCGCAGGCCGGTGATCTCGACCACCGCGTCCGCGCCGATATGCAGGCGCGCCCCGCGCGGCAGGCCCAGCAGATCGATGCCGCGGGTGGTGATGTTCTCGCCCATGGTGCCTTCGGCCACGTTGAAGCCGGCCAATTGCAGTTCATCATGCAGCTCGCCGTGGATCAGATGGACCTGCCGCAGATTGGGCTGGGTGGGGTCTGCCTTGACGCGCGAGCGGTGCTTGACCGTCACCCCCAGGTGGGCGTCCCCTTCCACTCCCAGCCCCCGCAACAGCATGATCGCCGGCACGACGTGCTTGCTGAACCCGTGCGCGGGGCTGCAGGCCACGGCTGTCACGATGGGATGCATCATGTCTCTCCAGGAATGGGTTCAGGCGGTCAGGGCCTGCGCCTCGGACGCGCGCTGTTCGCTCGCGCGCGCCGGCGGATAGTGCGCCGAGAATACCAGCCGGCCTGCCGACCAGGTATGGCTGATCAGCGGTTGCGCGCCCACTTGCGCCACCGCCACCAGGTCCGCGCGCTGGCCCGGCGCGATGCGCCCGCGGTCGGACAGGCCGCAAGCCTGCGCCGGGTTCAGCGTGACCAGCGCAATCGCCTGTGGCAGCGTCAGGTCGGTTTGCGCCGCCACCGTGAACGCGGCGGCGATCAGCGCGGACGGCTGGTAGTCCGAACACAGGCAGCTGGCCACGCCCGCGCGGATGGCGTCGATGGCGCGCATCGAGCCGCTCTGGCTCTGGCCGCGCAGCACATTGGGCGCGCCCAGGATGGTGGGCAGGCCGCAGGACACCGCGGCACGCGCGGTATCCAGGGTGATCGGGAACTCGCTCATGGCCACGCCCAGGTTGCGCATGGTGGCGATGCGCTGGATCGAATCATCGTCATGGCTGGCGGTGGGGATGCCCAGTCCTTGCGCATGCGACAGCAGCGCCTCCACCCGCGTCACCGCCCCGTCCTTGGCGCGCGTCTTGGCCTGCGCGGCTTCTTCGGCCTGCTCGCGGCTCATGGCGTGGTTGCCCATCATGTATTGCAGATAGGACTCCAGCGTCTTGAACTGCCCCTGGCCGGGCGAATGGTCCATGACCGACAGCAGGTCCACCGCGCCCTCGTCCATCAGCGCGCGCAACACCTCCACCGAGGTGGCGTCGGTGACTTCATAGCGGCAATGGACGCGGTTGTCGACCAGGCTGTGCTGGCGGAAGGCGCGCACGGTGCGCACCACTTCCGCCGCGGTCTGGTTGTTGCGCACGCCCCATTCGCTGTTGGCGAAGGACAGCGCGTGATACGGCGTGGTGATGCCGGCCGCGGCATTGCGGCGGTCGACCTGGGCCACCGCGAAATCCAGCGGAAACAGCACCCGCGAACGCGGCTCGGCTTCCTTTTCGATGGCGTCGCAATGCAGATCGATCAGCCCCGGCAGCAAGGTCTGGCCGCAGAGATCGATCTCGCGGTCCGCGCGCGCGCCGGCAGGTTCGATGGCGACGATGCGACCATCGTCGATCAGCACGGCGCTGTCTTCCAGGACGCGGTCCTGCAGCACCACGCGGGCATGGGTGAGATAGGTGCTTTGCATCATTGCTCCAGGTCGGCCAGGGCGGGTTGGGCGGGACGCAGGGCCAGCGTCTGCGTGGCGACGGCGTCGCGCACTTCGGCATCGTGGAAGATGCCCAGCAGGCAGCGGCCCTCGGCCATGGCCTCGCGGATCAGGGCGATCACGACCTGGCGGTTGTCGGCGTCCAGCGACGCGGTAGGCTCGTCCAGCAACAGGATGGGATGGCGGGCAATGAAGCCGCGCGCAATGTTCACGCGCTGCTGCTCGCCGCCCGAAAAGGTGGCGGGCGCCAGCCCCCACAGGCGCGGCGGCACGTTCAAGCGCTGCAGCAGGGCAGCGGCGCGAGCTTGGGCCTCGTCGGCGTCCACCCCCGCCGCACGCAGGGGTTCGGCCACCACGTCCAGCGCCGACACGCGCGGAATCACGCGCAGGAACTGGCTGACGTAGCCGATGACCTCGCGGCGCAGGGCCAGGATGCGCTGCTCGGGCGCGCCGGCCAGCTCCACCCATCCATCATTCCAGCGCACCCGGATGCTGCCCTCGGTGGCCAGATAGTTGCCATAGAGGCAGCGCAGCAAGGTGCTCTTGCCGGTGCCAGACGGCCCCGCCAGCACCAGGCAATCGCCAGCAGCCGCGTCGAAGTCGACCGACTCCAGCACGGGCAGGCGCATGCCGCCCTGGTTATGCAGGGTGAACATCTTTCCGAGGCCCCGCACCTCGATCATGGGAGTCTTTTCAGGCATGCTCAGCTCTGCAAAATGGAAGACACCAGCAACTGGGTGTAGGGATGCTGCGGGTCGTCGAGGATCTGGTCGGTCAGGCCGCTTTCGACCACCTCGCCGCCGCGCATGACCAAGGTCCGGTGCGCCAGCAGGCGCGCCACGGCCAGGTCATGGGTCACGACGATGGCGGCCAGGCCCAGGTCGGCCACCAGCTGGCGCAACAGGTCCAGCAGGCGCGCCTGCACCGACACGTCGAGCGAGGCGGTGGGCTCGTCCATGAACACCAGGCGGGGATGGGTCACCAAGTTGCGGGCGATCTGCAGGCGTTGCTGCATGCCGCCCGAGAACGAGGTGGGCCTGTCGTCCAGCCGGCCCGCGTCGATCTCCATCTTCTGCAGCCAGTTGCCCGCGGCCTGGCGCAGATCGCCATAGTGGCGATCGCCCACGGCCATCAGCCGCTCCGCGATGTTGGCGCCGGCGCTGACCTGCATGCGCAGGCCGTCCCTGGCGTTCTGCCGCACGAAGCCCCAATCGGTGCGCGACAGCAGGCGCAGGCGCGCTCCCGGCAACGCGGCCAGGTCGGTAAAGCCCTGGTCGCGAGTGTCGTACCAGACGCTGCCCGCGTCCGGCCGGGTCTGGTACGACACGGCCGACAGCAGCGTGCTCTTGCCCGAGCCGGACTCGCCGACCACGCACAGCACTTCGCCGGGATACAGATCGAAGTTGACGTTGCGGCAGCCATGCACGCCGTCCCAGGTGCGCGTCATGTTGCGCACCGAAAGCAAAGGTTGGGCGTTCATGCCGCAGCCTCCTGGTTGGATTGTTGCGCGCCCTGCCGCGCCTGGCGGTCGTTGCAGTACTCGGTGTCGGAGCAGACGAAGCGGCGCGTGCCGGCGTCGTCCAGGATGATTTCGTCCAGATAGCTCTCGCGCGATCCGCACAGGTCGCAGCATTCGCTCCAGGTCTCCACGCGGAACGGATGGTCCTCGAAGTCCAGGCTTTTCACCGAGGTATAGGGCGGCACCGCGTAGACCCGCTTTTCGCGGCCCGCGCCGAACAGCATCAGCGCCGGGCTGCCATCCAGCTTGGGGTTGTCGAACTTGGGGATGGGCGAAGGCCGCATCATGTAGCGGCCGTTCACGATGACCGGATAGTCGTAGGTGGTGGCGATGTGGCCATGCTGGGCGATGTCTTCGTACAGCTTGACGTGCATGCCGCCGTATTCCGCCAGCGCGTGCATGGTGCGCGTCTCGGTTTCGCTGGGTTCCAGCCAGCGCAGCGGCTCGGGGATGGGCACCTGGAACACCATGATCTGCCCTTCCGCCAGCTGCGTCTCGGGGATGCGGTGGCGGGTCTGCACGATGGTGGCCGCGGGCGTGGACTCCGTCGTCGCCACGCCCGTGACGCGGCCGAAGAAGCGGCGGATGTTGATGGCGTTGGTGGTGTCGTCCGAGCCCTGGTCGATCACCTTGAGCACGTCGCGGGCGCCGATGATGGACGCCGTGACCTGGATGCCGCCGGTGCCCCAGCCATAGGGCAGCGGCATTTCGCGGCTGCCGAAGGGCACCTGGTAGCCGGGGATGGCGACGGCCTTGAGCAAGGCCCGGCGCAGCATGCGCTTGGTGGATTCGTCCAGGTAGGCGAAGTTGTAGTGGTCGTCGCGTTCGACCGTTGCGTGTTGCGTAGTCATGGGGAAACCGCCTCGTCCATCAGATCGGTGCGCGCGGCCTCGGGCGCGGCGCGTTCGGCGCGCATGCGCCGCAATAGTTCCAGATTGGCCTGGAAGTCCACGTAATGCGGCAGCTTCAAGTGCTGCACGAAACCGGAGGCTTCGACGTTGTCGCTGTGGAAGAGCACGAACTCGTGGTCGTTGGCCGGGGAGTCGGCACGCTCGCCCAGGTCGCGCGCCTTGAGCGCGCGGTCCACCAGCGCCATCGACATGACCTTGCGTTCGCCGTAACCGAAGGTCAGCCCGTAGCCCCGGGTGAACTTCGGGCCTTCCTCAGCGCTGCCGGCGAACTGGCTCACCATCTGGCATTCGGTGATCTCGATCTCGCCCACGGTGACGGCGAATCCCAGTTCCTCGATATGCATTTCCACCTCCAGCGCGCCGTAGCGGATCTCGGCGGCGAAGGGATGGGTGTTGCCGTAGCCGCGCTGGGTCGAATAGCCCATGGACAGCAGAAAGCCTTCATCGGCGCGCGCCAGGTTCTGCAGGCGGGCCGCGCGCGAGGCCGGAAAATCCAGCGGCTGGCGGGTCAGGTCGAAGGGTTCGGGATCGCCTTCCGGCACGGCTTCCGCGTCGATCAGGTCGTCGTGCGCCAGCAGGTCGGTGACGCGCGGCATGGCGCTGTCCAGGGCCTCGCCGCCCGGCGGCAAGGCGTCGGCCTCACGCTGCGCTTCCAGCGAAAAGTCCAGCAGGCGCTGGGTGTAGTCGTAGGTCGGCCCCAGGATCTGGCCGCCCGGGACATCCTTGAAGGTGGACGAGATGCGGCGCTGCAGGCGCATGCGGCCGGTGTCGATGGGCTGGGTGTAGCCGAAGCGCGACAAGGTGGTGCGATAGGCGCGCAGCAGGAACACGGCCTCGATCACGTCGCCCGCGGCCTGCTTGATGGCCAGCGCCGCCAGTTGCGGATCGTAGAGCGAGCCCTCGGCCATGACCCGCGACACCGCCAGCGGCATCTGTTCGCGGATCTGCTCCAGGCTCAGCTCGGGCACTTCGCGGTCGCCGCGCCGGTAGTCGTCCAGCATGCGGTAGGAATTGAGGATGGCGCGTTCGCCCCCTTTTACGGCTACGTACATGTCAGTTCTCCTTGCGCGTGCTGCGCGGCAGCGCGCAAATCCGCCGTTGCTGCGTCAGGAACACGTCGACGCCGAGCGGAAAGCGTTGATGATTGATGCGCCATTCGCGCCAGAAGCCTTCGGGCAGCCCGGCCACGCGCAGGACCTGCTGGCTCTGGATGCCCGGGCCGCTGAGGATGACGGGTTCTCCTTCCGACAGAGACTCGACTTCGATCAGCAAGGTGGTGGACAGATCGGGATAGGCCGGGTCGCCCTGGTGGCAGGACGACAGCGCCGGCGCCTTGCCGCCAGCGGGCACCGCGGCAAAGCGCGCCAACGACGGCGACGGCACGATGGGGCAGCCGCAATGAAAGCGCAGGAAGGCGATCGCGTCCGCGCTGACGCTCTCCGGCAGCCACAGCGGCGTGTCCACGTCCACCAGGGTCAGCAGCAGCGCGGTCATGGCGGGCGACAGACCGGCGGGCACGCCGGTTTCGGCCAGGATCTGGTTGATGCGCCCCGGATGGGCCAGCGCGTCGAGCGCGGCGCGGAACGTGGCCTGCGCGTCGCCGACCGGGTCCGCGAACCCCGGGAGCAGCGCCCGGCCCGAGGCCGCGGCGGCTTGTATCTGTTGTTGCATGTCAGTCCTCGCCTCGCACCATCGTGAAGAATTCCACCTTGGTCTGCGCCGCCACGCGGGCCTGGCGCTCGATCCGTTCCGCATGCAGGCGGGCCAGCGGCTGAATCAGCTGGGCCTGCACCGTGTCATGCCATTCCGGCAGTTGCAGCAACGCGTCGGCCACGGCGGCCTGTTCTGCATGGCGCTGCGAGCGGCCTTGCACATACGCCACGCCGACCACGCCCTCGTCCATCGTCACCGCGCAACGTGTCACGCTCATTTCGCCCAGGTTGAAGCGGGCGCCGGTGCCGCCGCTGCGGGCGCGCACCATGGCCATGCCGGTCTGCGCCGGACGCAGCGTCCGGTGCTCGGGCTTGCCGGCCAGCGCGCAAAAGGCGCCGTCCAGCGCGGCCGGGTCGGCCAGCGCCAGCACGCGCATCCAGGAGGCGCGTTGCGCGCCCGCCGCATCCTGTCCTGCCTTGGGGTGATCCATTTTTTTCCTCTAAACGTCTAGACGACTGGATGGAGTATGATCGCTTCGAAAATGAAGTTCAACAGCCTGGCGTGAATTTTTGATGACAGTTGCAGCGTGCCCGCAGCGCCTTTGCGGCGGCCGCCTCATGGTGCACAATCACTGCCATTCTTCATGAAGCTGATGTGACAGCACGAGCACACCCTATGGTCGAAAGAGGTTCCGGCATCGCCGTCTGGCGGCAAATCGGCGAAGCGCTTGCGGACGATATCCGCAACAAGCTCTATGCGGCAGGCGAACAGCTGCCGTCCGAGCCCGAGCTGGCCGCCAAGTTTTCCGTCAACCGCCACACCATCCGCCGCGCGATGGGCGAACTGGAACAAGGCGGCCTGGTCCGCATCGAGCAGGGCCGCGGCACCTTCGTCCAGGAACACGCGATCGACTACGCCATCGGCAAGCGCACGCGTTTTTCCGAGAACCTGCGCAGCCAGGGCATGCTGGGCCACCAGGAAGTCCTGGGCAGCCAGAGCCTGCGCGCGGGCGATATCGCCAAGCACCTTGGCCTGACCCGTACCGCGCCGCTGTTGCGCGTGCAGATCGTAGGCAAGGCCGAAAACCGCCCCATCAGCGTGTCGGAGCACTTCTTCGACGAAAAGCGTTTCCCTGATTTCGCGGAACGCCTGGCTTCCCTGCGCTCGATCTCCAAGGTCTACACCCACTACGGCATCGGCGACTACACGCGCAAGTGGTCGCGCATCACCGCCGCGCTGCCCACGCCCGAGATCGCCCGCCTGCTGGGCCAGCCCAAGACCCGCCCCATTCTTCAAGTAGAAGCCCTGAACGTAGACCAGCAAGGCGCGCCGCTGCAATACAGCGTCGCCCGCTTCGTCGGCGACATGGTGCAACTGATGGTGACGGACGACACCTGACATACAGGCGCCGCCTGCGCGCGCAGGCGGCGCGGAGCACTCATCCATACGGCTTAACTCATCTAGACATCTGGTTGTAATGCAATCCCGCTAACGTCACGCCATGAACACACACACGCACGCCCCCTCGCCCCTGGCCGGTGTCACAGGCCAACGCATCCTGACGCCGCGCGGCGTCGAGCAGGCCAGCCTGCGCTTCCATGGCGGACTGATCGAAGGCTCCGCCGCCGCGGCGCCGCGCGGCGCGCCCTGGTTCGATGCAGGCAATCTGCTGGTGCTGCCCGGCATCGTGGACCTGCACGGCGACGCCTTCGAACGCGCCGTCATGCCGCGGCCCAGTGTGACGTTTCCCTATGACAGCGCCTTGTTCGACGTGGACCGCCAACTGCTGGCCAATGGCATCACCACCGAATTCCACGGCGTCACGCTGTCCTGGGAAGGCGGATTGCGCGGCGAGGCCTACGCCGAACGCATGTTCGACGCGCTGGAAAGAATGCGCCACATCATGGGCGCGCGGCACTATGTGCACCTGCGCTTCGAAACGCACCACGTCGGCGGCCTGGAGACGGCCCAGCAATGGATACGCGACGGCCGCGTGCGCTTCCTGGCGCTGAACGACCACCTGCCCAGCATGGCGCGCCGCCTGGGCGACGAGCGCAAGCTGATGCAATACGCCAACCGCGCCGAATGCGATCTCGACGTCTTCCAGGACCGCATCCGCGCCGCCATGTCGGCGGCCGATTCGGTGGCCGACGCCATGCGCGAACTGACCGCCTGCGCCCAGGAGTCCGGCCTGAAGGTGGCCTCGCACGACGATCCGGATGCCGCCACGCGCCGCTACTACCACCAGCTGGGCTGCGGCGTGGCGGAGTTTCCGCTGACCCGCGAAGCTGCGGGCGTGGCCCGCGACCTGGGCGATTCCGTGGTCTTCGGCGCGCCCAACGTCGTGCGCGGCGGCAGCCACACCGGCGCGCCCAGCGCCACTGAAATGATCCGCGCCGGCCTCTGCGACATCCTGACGTCCGACTATTACTACCCTGCCCCGCTGGCTGCCGTGATGAAGCTGGCCAACGACGGCGTGTTGCCGCTGGCGCAGGCCTGGGACCTGGTGTCCTTGAATCCGGCACGCGCCGCCGGCCTGAAGGACCGCGGCGCCCTGGCGCCCGGACTGATCGCCGATGCCATCGTGGTGGACGATCAGGTGCCGGGCCTGCCCCGCGTCTGCGCCGCGATCGTGGGCGGCGAACTGCGCTACGCCACGCGCGCATTCGGCGACGGCCACAGCCAGCGCATGGCGGCCTGACCATGCCGCTCGCACATCGCTACGCCCTCTACCTGGCGCCCACCGGCCCCTGGCGCGAACACGGCAGCCGCTGGCTGGGCCGTTGCGCCGACACCGGCGAAGCGCTGCCGCCGCTACCGGGGCAGGACGCGGACTCGCATGCCTGGACCACGGCGCCGCGCCACTATGGCTTGCACGCCACGCTCAAACCACCCTTCCGCCTGAACCCCGGCGTCAGTCCGCAGCAGCTCGACGCGGCCGCTCGCCAGCTGGCCGCTAACGGCAGCCCGTTCTCTCTGGAACTGGAGTGCGAGCCGCTGCGCGGCTTCCTGGCCTGGCGCATCGCCTCGTCCGACACGCAAGGCCAGGCGCGGATCCAGGCCTTGGCCGAGGCCGCCGTGCGCGACCTGGACCCTTTGCGCGCGCCGCCCACGGCCGACGAAACCGCCCGCCGCCAGCCGCAATCGCTGACTCCGGAGCAGCAATCCATGCTGGCGCGCTGGGGCTACCCCTATGTGTTCGAAACCTATGTTTTCCACATCACCCTGACCGGCAAGCTGGAAGGCAAGGCGCTGGCCCAGGCGCAGGCCGGCATCGCCGCCTTTGCAGACCCCTTGCGCGGGCAGGCCATGGCCGTGCCCGGCGTCAGCGTCTACGTGCAGCCTGCGCCGGGCGCGGACTTCGTCGCGGCGCGGCACTACGGCTTTGACGGCTCCAGCACCGACGCCGCGGGCGCCAGCTATCTGCAAGGACCGGCAGCGGCATGACCCCCTCCGTTCCCGCCGACGGCGCCCGGCTGATCTACCTGATGGGCGCGTCGGGCAGCGGCAAGGACACCTTGCTGCGCCTGCTGCGCGCGGAGTTGCGCGGCGACGAGCCCGTGCTGGTCGCGCATCGCTACATCACCCGCGACAGCGGCGATACCGAGGACGCGCTGCGCCTGACCGAAGACGAGTTCGGACGCCGCGCCGCCCTGGGCTGCTTCGCGTTGCGTTGGGCCAGCCATGGCTTGCAGTACGGGATCGGTATCGAGATAGACGCCTGGCTGTCCTGCGGCGCCGCGGTCATCATCAACGGTTCGCGCGCCCACCTGGAACAGGCGCACTCGCGCTACCCGGCCTTGACGGCGGTGGAAGTCACGGTCGACCCCGGCCAGCTCGCGCGCCGCCTGGCGGGACGCGGCCGCGAAAGCGCGGAACAGATCGCCCAGCGCCTGGCGCGCGCCACACAGCCTTTCCCCGTGCCTCTGCAGTGCCAACTGCTGCGTGTCAGCAACGACGCGGCGCCAGAGACGGCCGCCGCCACGCTGCTGGACATCGCGCGCGGCAAGCTGGCAGCGTAAGGGCGCGGTTCAGCGCCACTCGCCCGCGCCCTGAGCCCAGGGCGCGGCGGCATCGCCGCACAGATCCAGCAAGATGTCCGAAAAGCGCTCCTCGGCCGCCAGCGGCTGTTCGCGCTTGCGGCGGATCAGGTTGATCGGCGGCAACTCCCAGCCGAAATCCCAGGGCACCATGCCCAGCTTGCCGCGTTGGCAGAGTTCGCGCGCGATGTCTTCCGGCACCACCGAGATAAACGCCTCGTTCATGGTCAGCATGCCTTCGATCACATCGGTGGAGTACGCCTCCAGCACCGGCGACGGCGGCAGCAACTCGGCGCGGATGAAGTGCTCCACGATCAGTTGCCGCGTCGGCGTGTTGGCGGCCGGCAGCACCCAGTCCATCGCTGCCAACGCGGCCCAATCCGGTTCGCGCCGCGCCAGCCGCTGCGCGAGCCGGCCGTGCGCGATCAGGCGCGGCCGCTGGCGGTACAGCACGCGATGGATCAGGTCGTCCGGCGCAACGGTCGAGGTGGCGCGGCTGATGATGCAATCCAGTTCATGCCGGCGCAGCATCGGCACCAGATGGTCGGTGGTGGCGCGGTGCAGGCTGAGCGTGACGCCGTGGCGCTGGTGCAAACGGCTGATCGCCGCAGTGAGCAAGGCGCTGGACACGTAGGGCACCACGCCCACCTGCAGATGCGCGGAACGGCCGGCGTGCAAGGCCTCGACCTCGCGCGCCCACAGGTCCAGGTCGCTGAGCATGTGCCGCGCGCGCACCAGGGCCAGGTTGCCCAGCGGCGTGGCTTGCAGGCCGCGCCCGGTGCGCGTGAAAAGCGGCGCGCCGAAGATGTCCTCGATCTCCGTGAGCGCCTTGGTGACGGCGGGCTGGCTGATGCCCGCCGCGGCCGCCACGCGCGTCAGCGAGCCGTGCCGGGCGATCTCGATCAGCAACGTCAGGTGGCGATGCTTGAGACGGTTGGCGAGACGGGCGGCATCCCAGGTCACGATCTTTCCTATAACCAATTGGTTATTCAATTATGCCAAAAAAGACAAAACCAGTTATTTCATGTCCCTATACTGCAAACATTCCCCTGCGGCCGGACCGATCCCATGAGCGCTTCCTTCACCACCCGCCCCGAAATACGCGGCACCTTCGGCGTGGTCTCTTCCACCCACTGGCTGGCCTCCCAGGTGGCGATGGGCGTGCTGGAACGCGGCGGCAATGCCTATGACGCGGCGGTCGCCGGCGGCTTCACGCTGCAGATCGTGGAGCCGCACCTGAACGGCCCCGGCGGCGAAGTGCCCATTCTGTTCTGGAGCGAACAGGAGCAACGCATGCGCGCGCTATGCGGGCAGGGTCCTGCGCCCGCGCTGGCGACGCCGGCGTACTTCCGCAGCCTGGGCGTGGACCTGGTGCCGGGCATCGGCCTCTTGCCCGCCACCGTGCCCGGCGCCTTCGGGGCCTGGCTGACCTTGCTGCGCGATTACGGCACTTGGGAGTTGGCTGACGTGCTGCGCCCGGCCATCGACTATGCGCGCAACGGCTTTCCCCTGGTGCCGCGCATTTCGCAGGCCATCCTGGCGGTGCAGGCGCTGTTCCGCGACGAATGGACCAGTTCGCGCGAGGTCTGGCTGCCCGATGGCCGCGTGCCCGCGCCCGACGCGCTGTTCCGTACGCCCGCCATCGCCGCCACCTATACCCGTATCCTGGACCAGGCGCACGCCAGCAGCAGCGACCGGCGCGGGCGCATCGACGCGGCGCTGGAGGCCTGGTACTGCGGCTTCGTGGCCGATGCCATCGACGACTACTACACCCATGCGGCGGTGCGCGACACCACCGGCCAGCGCAACCGCGGCTTGCTGCGCAAGTCCGACCTGGCCGATTGGCGCGCCAGCTACGACGAGCCCCTCACCGTGCAATATGGCCGCTACACCGTGGCCAAGTGCGGGGTCTGGTCGCAAGGCCCGGTCCACCTGCAGCAGTTGGCAATGCTGCGGCATTTGGGCCTGGACGGACTGGAGCCGACCTCGCCGCAATTCGTGCACTACGTGGCCGAGGCAGCCAAGCTGGCCTTCGCCGACCGCACCGCCTGGTACGGCGACCCCGACTTCGCGCAGGTGCCTTTGGACGCCCTGCTCAGCGATGACTACGCCCGCGCACGCGCAGCCGGCATCGGCGCCCGCGCTTCATCCGAGTTCCGGCCCGGCAGCCCGAACGGATTGGCGCCGCGCCTGCCCGACCTGGACGCAGCCGTGCGCACCTTGGCCGCGTCCGACACCCGCTTCGGCGTGGGCGAGCCGACCTTCGCGGCGCTGCCGCCGGTAGCCGAATGGGCCGCGCGCGAGATCTTCGTGGGCGACACCTGCCAGATCGACGTCATCGACCGCGACGGCAACATGGTGGCCGCCACCCCGTCAGGCGGCTGGCTGTCGTCCAGCCCCGTGGTGCCCGGCCTGGGCTTCCCGCTGACCACCCGGCTGCAAATGACCTGGCTCGACGACGGCGTGCCGGGCCAGTTGCAACCGGGCAAGCGCCCTTGCACCACCTTGTCGCCCGGCCTGGCCCTGCGCGACGGCCAGCCCTACATGGCTTTCGGCACGCCAGGCGGCGATCAGCAGGACCAATGGACGGTGGCGTTCTTCCTGCGCCATGTCATGGGCATGAATCTGCAGGAGGCAATCGAAGCGCCCTCCTGGCACGTCGATCATTTCCCGGGCTCGTTCTGGCCTCGCAGCCTGACCTTGAACCGGCTGACCGTGGAATCGCGCATGCCGACCGCCACGCTGGAGGCGTTGCGCGCGGCGGGCCACGAGGTCAAGGTCGGGCCGGATTGGTCGGAAGGCCGCATCAGCGCCTGCACCCGCGAACCTGCCGCCGGCGGCGGCCTGCTGCTGCGCGCCGGCGCCAACCCGCGCGGCATGCAGGGCTATGCCGCCGGCCGCTGAACCTGTTTCATCCAACCGGCAGACAGACCGGACACTACGCAAAGGGGTAAACACCATGACACTGCAATTCAAACGACTGCTGCGCGCCTGCGCGCTGGGCCTGGCGCTGGCCGCACCGGCGCTCACCCATGCCGCCTGGCCCGAAAAGCCCATCACCCTGATCGTGCCCTGGGCCGCGGGCGGTTCCACCGACATCCTGGCGCGCGTGCTGTCCGAAGGCCTGACCCAGTCGCTGGGCCAACCCGTCATCGTGGAAAACCGCTCGGGCGCGTCCGGCAACATCGGCACCACCTTCGTGGCCCGCGCCAAGCCCGACGGCTACACCTTGCTGGTGGGCTCGATGAGCACCCACACGATGAACCAGGCGCTCTACTCCAGCATGCCGTTCGACGGCGTGAAGGACTTCACGCCCATCGCCGAACTCGCGCTGGTCACCAACACCCTGGTGGTGAACCCGTCGGTGCCCGCGTCCAACGTCAAGGAATTCATCGCCTACCTGAAGGCCAATCCCGGCACCGTGGCCTACGCTTCCGCCGGCCAGGGCTCCACCAATCATCTGAGCGCCGCGCTGTTCGAGAAGGCCGCCGGCGTGAAGATGATGCACATCCCCTATCGCGGCGGCGCGCCCGCGGTGCTGGATACCGTGGCCGGCCGCACCCAGGTGCTGTTCAGCGCCGGCACGCAGACCCTGCCGCACGTGCAGAACGACAAGCTGAAGCTCCTGGCCGTCACCGAGGAAGCGCGTTCGCCCCTGCTACCCAAAGTACCCACGGTAGCCGAGACCCTGCCGGGCTATGAACTGTCGGTCTGGTACGGCGCCTTCGGCCCGGCAGGCATGCCGCCCGAGCTGACCGCGCGCCTGAACCGCGAGATCAACCTGATCCTCAAGCGGCCCGAAGTCATCAAGAAAATGGGCGACATGGGCGTGCTGCTGACCGAGACCACGCCGGAACAGTTCGGCCAGATCCTGGCGCGCGACGCGGACAAGTACGGCAAGCTGATCAAAGAACTGGGAATCACCGCCGAATGACCGTCAGCACCCATCTCGCCCCGCCGGCGCAGGCCGGCGTGGCCGCCATCGCCCAGGCCTACGCCGCCGCCGATCCCGCCGCGGCCTTCCGCGCCATCGATGCCCATGCGCACGCCGCGCTGGCGCACACGCTGTGCACGGTCAACCGTTATGACGCGCAGGCCATGCGGGTGGTGCGGCTGTACAGTTCCAACCCCGAGGCCTATCCGCCCGGCGGCAGCAAGGACAAGAGCGGCACCGCCTGGGGCCGCCACGTTCTGCTGGAGCAGAAGTTGTTCGTGGGCGAAGGCGAGGAGGCGATCCGCGAGTTCTTCAATGACCACGACGCGATCCAGCGCCTGGGCCTGCGCTCCGTCATCAATGTGCCGGTGGTGTATGGCGCAGTCTGCCTGGGCACCGTCAACTTCCTGATGCCGCGCGCGGCGGTTTCGGACGCCGACGTGCAGGCTGCGCAGCTGGCGGGCCTGCTGGCCCTGCCCGCCTTCCAGGCACTGCGCCCGCAGGCCTGAAGCAGCGGGGCCCGCATGGGCCCCGCGCCCTCAGATCAGCGCGCGACGGATACGCGCCGAGGCCATGTCGATCACGACCACGAAGGCCACGATGATGATCATCACCGCGCAGGTTTCCGCATAGCGGAAGCTGCGGATGATCTCCCACAATACGGTGCCGATGCCGCCCGCGCCCACGATGCCGACCACCGAGGCCGAGCGCACGTTGGACTCGAAGCGGTAGAGCGAATACGAGATCCACAGCGGCAGCACCTGCGGGATCACGCCGTAGACGATTTCCTCAAGCGCGTTCGCGCCAGTGGCACGCACGCCCTCCACCGGCCGCGGATCGATCGCTTCGACCGCTTCCGAGAACAGCTTGGCCAGCACGCCGGTGGTATGCACCCACAGCGCCAGCACGCCGGCGAACGGGCCCAGGCCCACCGCCACGATGAACAGCATGGCGAACACCATTTCATTGATGGCGCGGCAGGCGTCCATCAGTCGCCGCATCGGCTGGTACACCCAGGCCGGCACGATGTTCGACGAGCACAGCAGCCCCAGCGGCACGGCCACCACGATGGCCAGGAAAGTGCCCCAGACCGCGATCTGCACGGTGACGATCATCTCGTCCAGGTACATGCGCCAGTCACGAAAATTCGGCGGAAAGAAGTCGGCCGCGAACTCGGCCATGTTGCCCGAATCGCGCAGCAGGTCGAGGGGCCGCATGTCCGCGCCCTTCCACGACATGACCAGCAGCGCCAGCACGACGCCCCATACGAGCAGGACTGGCAGCGACGATCGCGGCGCGGCGGAAAGGCGAGAGGTCTGCATGGCTACGTTCATAAGAAAAGGCGATCCGCGTGATGGTTTTTTTGGTTGCGGGCCAGCCGGCGCGCCCCGCGG
>NZ_JCBAMT010000110.1:0-19819 GCF_059760445.1 Achromobacter sp. D7-1
GCTCAGCGATGCCGGCCACGCGCTGCGGCGCGCGCTCCAGGACTTCTGCGAGGAACGCGCCGCGCAGGTCACGCCGCCGGCCTGACGTTGGCATAGGCCTGCGCAGCCTCGCCCACGGGTTCGCCCTTGCGAAACAGGAAGCGCTGCGCAGGCACGGCGGCGACCGCGGCCGCGCCGTTAGGAGCAGGCAGCGCCACGAAGTTTGCCTCGTTGCCAACCTGCAGGCCGTAGCCTTGCAGGCCCAGCACCTCGGCTCCGGCGTGCGACGCCATATGCAAGGCCGTCAGCAATTCGCCGTCCGTGTAGAAGCCCGAGCGGTAGCCGATCAGCATCGCGCGCTGCAGCATGTCGCCATTGCCATAGGGCCACCAGCAGTCCTGGATGTTGTCGTTGCCCGTGAACACGCGCACGCCAGCCGCGAGCAGCGCCAATACCGGCGGGAAGGCCCGATCGCCCGGAGCATTCGTCATGATCGCCACGCCGGCGTCGGCCAGCTTGCGCGCCACGTCCTCCAGCTCCCGCTGGCCGACGTCACCCAATGCGTAGGCATGACTGATGGCGACCCGGCCAGCGAGGCCCAGCGCCCGCGTGCGCGCGGCGATCCTCGCAATCTGTTCTACGCCCTGATCGCCGGGCTCGTGCAGATGGATGTCTATCTTCGCGCCCAATCTTTCGGCAATCCCGAACACGCAATCGAGCTGCCCTTCTGCATCGCCGTCCAGGGTGGAAGGATCGATTCCGCCCACGACCTCGGCGCCTTCGCGCACGGCTGCTTCCAGCCATTGCGGCGTGCCGGGACAGGACATCACGCCGGCCTGCGGAAACGCCACCAGTTCGATATCGACGATGCCGCGCCACTTCTCGCGCGCCGCCATGACGGCGTGCAGATTGCCCAACCCGGTGGTGGCATCGACGTCCACGTGGCAGCGCATCGCCACCGTGCCGAACGCCGCAGCTTGCGCGATGAGCGCATCGGCGCGCCCCTCGATGGGCGGCGCGGCGGCCAGCTCCTGCTTCTCGATGGCAAGCCGTTCGCGCAGGCTGGCCGCGGGCCGGTGCGGCCGCCAGCGGTCGCCGACGAAGCTCTTGTCCAGGTGGATATGGCCATCGACAAAGCCTGGCAGCACCAGGTGTCCGCGCAGGTCGGTCACCTGCGCCCCGCCCGCGACGAGCGGCTCGGCGCCCAGCGCCAGGATGCGGCCATCGCGCACATGCAGGGATAGAGGATTGCCGTCGGCGCCGACGGCATTGATGTATACGCGGTCTGTCATGTTTCGCCTTGGTATTGCGCGCAACCATGCCGCCGGCACGGCCGCTTGAGTGAACCCTGTAACCTTATCGAAGCGCGCACGCCACGGCCAATTAAGTGTTGCGATACTTGCCAATGCGAAGCGCGATAGCACGGTCCCATCACTCGCGCCGCGTGTACGCCTGATGAACGCATGCTGGACTAGAGCGGGGTATGTCCCTATACTTGGCCGCTGTTGTAGTTCATTACGCATGCAGCCAGACGACGCACGTCGCCTGGAAGCATCCATCACAAGGCCGCGCACAGCGGCCCGGCGTGCAACGCCGAAACACCCAAACCCGGCCGTAAAGGCTGCGGAACAATTTTCCTGCTTACCAGGCAGGACCATCGCTCGCCGCATCGAGCAACGTCTAAAGCAACCAGCGTTCTGCGCAATGCGGCAGCAAGACACCTATACGGTGTGCCTTTTTGCTGTCCGTCCGAGGCCCGTGCTTGTCGCGTCCTTGCCGGGCAGGCATGCGATCGCGCCTACGGCCGCTCGCCTGGTGTTTCGGCTACGTCATCGGGGTTTGCCGCCCTGCGCATCCCGCGAAAAACGGCCTTCATGCAGCCATGACTGTCCGTCATGAACACGCTGTCAAGGAGAGAGGACGAAGACGATGCAAGAGACAGAATTCTTTCAGCTATCCAGCACCACCGCCATCCTGCTGCTCGTGGGCTTCTATGGCGCCACGTTCCTCATGTCGCTGCTGATCAGCCAGAAGAACGAAAACGTGGACGGCTACATGGTGTCGAACAACGCGGTCGGTTTCGGCCTGTCCACCGCCAGCATGATCGCCACCTGGATCTGGGCCGCATCGTTCTACGCCAGCGCCACATCGGGCTACAAGTACGGCCTGTCGGGCCCACTGCACTATGGCTTCTGGGGTGCGCTGATGATTCTCTTCATCTATCCCTTCGGCAAACGCTTTCGCCAGGTGGCCCCCAAGGCCCACACACTGGCCGAGGTCATCCATGCGCGGCATGGCACCTCCAGCCAGATGATCATGGCGGTTTCCAACATCGTGGGCAGCTGCATCAGCCTGATGGTGAACTTCACCGCGGCCGGCGCGCTGGTCTCTATCCTGAGCCCGCTGACCTTCATCCAGGGCGTGCTCATCGCCGGCCTGGGCGTGCTGTCCTACACGCTGTGGTCGGGATTCCGCACCTCGGTGATGACGGACTTCGCGCAGCTGGCCGCCATGATCATCGCGGCGGTCATCATCATTCCGCTCATCTTTTTCAATGCGGGCGGACCGGACCTGCTGTCGGAAAACATGTGGCGCCTGAGCGCCGACCAGGCGGACTTCTATTCCACCCGCGCCATCCTGGAACAGGGCGCCCCCTACTTCGTGGCCGTGCTGGCCTACGCCATCGGCAACCAGACCATCGCCCAGCGCCTGTTCGCGGTGCGCGAAGACCTGATCAAGCCCACCTTCCTCACCGCCACCGCCGGCTACGGCGCCGTCGTGATCGGCCTGGGCATGCTGGGACTGCTGGCGCTCTTCGTCGGCCTGGAACCCGCCAACGGCGACATGAACAACATCATCCCGCAGATGGCGTCGACCTATCTGCCGCCCTTCGGCATCGCGCTGTTCTTCCTGCTGGTGGTGGGCTCGCTGTCCTCGACCGCGGATTCCGATCTGGCCGCCCTGTCGGCCATCGTCATGACCGATGTGTACGCCAAGAATCTGGCCGGCGGCCGCCCCGATCCGCGTCGCATGCTGTGGTGGGGCCGCTGCACCATGATCGTCGCAACAATGATAGGCGTGATCTTCGCCAGCCTGCGCCTGGACATCCTGGTGATGCTGGTGTTCGTCGGCGCGCTGTGGGGCGCCATCGTCTTTCCCGTCATCGCCAGCTTCTACTGGGACCGCGTCGACAACCGCGCATTCGTCAGCGCCGTGCTCAGCGCCGTGGTCCTGTTCAGCATCGTGCGTTTCGAACTGCTGCCCATCACCGGCGGGCTCGCCGTGTTCTTCGAAATCTGCTCGGCCATCGGCGGCGGCGTAGTGCTGGGCCTCATGACGTTCGGCTTCTTCGGCCGCACCGCGGCCCTTGCCGTGGGCGCGGTGGGCATGCTCGTCATGCTGCCTGTTTTCGTGGGCACCCTGCGCGAATACATCGTCCTGATGGGCTCGCTGACCGCTTACGGCGTCAGCGCCACGGTCTGCGCCGGGCTGAGCCTGCTCAGCAAGCAACGCTTCGACTTCAGCTTGCTCGCGGAGCGCGTGACGTCCTTCCAGGAAGCGCAGGAAGCCATGTCGGCGGCGCCTGCCCAACGGCCCGAAATCCAGCCGGCTCAAGGCTGAACATTCCTCAAGCAACAAGGAGACTGTTATGTGGTTGACGTTTTACTTCCTGGTGTGGCCCGCCATTTCCGCCCTTATCCTGGCCCTGCTGTGCGCGACGCTGTGGCAGGACATACGCGCGGCCAGGCGCAGCGGAAAATCGATGGTCTGACGAGCGGCCATTGCCCTTCAGGCCAGCCGCAACGGACGTTGGGCCTGCGCCAGCGCCTCCAGGTAGACCGCGTGCGTGTCCGCCACGAAGCGCGACAAGGCGAAGTCCCGCACGGCCTTTTCCCGGGCCGCGCGCCCCATCGGACCCAATAGTTGCGGCTGCACCAGGATCTCGCGCAGCACATCCGCCACGGCCTCCGGCGCGCGCGCCGGAACCACCCAGCCGTCCAATCCCGCGTGCACGTTCTCGGCCAGCCCGCCGGCATTGCTGACGATGACCGGCACGCCCATGGCCATCATCTCCCGGCAGGCGAACGAGATGGTCTCCATCTCCGAGGACAGCACGAATCCCAGGTCCAGCGCGCCCACGAACGACCGGACATCGTCCAGCAAGCCCGGGAAGATGACCTGATCTTCCATGCCCAGTTCGCGGACGCGCCGGCGTTGCGGCTCATCAGGTAGCTGGCCCGCGATCATGACGACGATGCGTTCGCGCAGACCAGCCGGCAACAGCGACACGGCCTCGACCATGTCCATCCAGCGCTTGTAGTCCGCGGTGCCGGCGTTGCTGCCGACCACCAGACGGCCCGCATGCGCCTCGGACAGCCAGCGGCGCCGGGCCTGCGCCACGGTGTCTCCTGCCTGCGGCCTGAACCGTTCCACGTCCACGCCATTGCGCACTGTGCGCAAGCCGCAGCGCCCGAATGCGCTGCCCATCAGCCTGCGGCGCGTGTGCTCGCTCACGCAGATGACGCGGTCCGTCGCCAGACGGGCGCGCAGCATCGCGCCTATGCTGTTGGCGGGCCGGTCATTGTGCTGCGTGTACACCACCGCAGGGCTGTCCGCCCCGAGCCCCAAGCCTGCCAACATGCACACGCGATGGTCGGCTGAACCGTTGACGTGCGCAACGTCGAAGCGCTCCTGCAGCAGCAGCTGGCGCAGACGGCGCGCGTTGGGCCACGCGGCCAGCATCCCTCCGTGGAAATCCAGCGCTTCGGCCCGCACGCCAGGCATCGCCGAGGCCGCCTTGAACAAGCGGCTTTCCGGCGGCGCGGCCACGACGATATCGTGCGCGTCGCGCAGCGCGCCCGCCAGCGACAGCACGTAGGTGGTATGCCCGCCGCCATCGCCGCGATGGAAATTGGTGTACAGGATTCTCATCGCGGAGCACCCGTTCAGGCGCCAGACGGGCTGGCTGCATCGGCCGGCACCCGCTTGATCTGCCGCGCACATTTCGACGCGCAGGGTGCATAATGCGCCGCAACGGCAATTTCATCGTTGGCCGTTTCAAAGCTCTTCGAGATAGATTTTCGAGCACTCACGGATCGCTCCTTGTGTTTCAGCGCCGCCAAGCGGGAACTTGGCTGACACGCTGAACTCTACGCAGTCGGTAATTACAGAAGCCGGACCGACTCATTACATTTGTGCAAGGAAAGCAAGGCGCCCCATGCGTATCCTCTTGATCGAAGATGAACGAAAGCTCGCGGACTACGTCCGCAAAGGACTGAGCGAACACAACTACGTGGTCGACGTCGCCCGCGACGGCATAGACGGGCGGCACGCCGCCATCGAAGGCGACTACGACGTAGTGGTGCTGGACGTGATGCTGCCCGGCGTCGACGGCTTCGGCGTGCTGGCGGACCTGCGCAAGCACAAGCAGACGCCCGTCCTGATGCTGACCGCCCGCGACAAGGTGGAAGACCGGGTACGCGGCCTGGAGGGTGGCGCGGACGACTACCTCGTCAAGCCCTTCGCGTTTTCAGAGCTGCTGGCGCGGATCCAGGCGCTGCTGCGCCGCGGCCGCGGGCAGGAATCCACGCTGCTCAAACTCGCCGACCTGGAGATGGACCTGGCGCGGCGCAAGGCGCAAAGAGGCGGCATGCGCCTCGACCTGACGGCCAAGGAGTTCACGCTGCTGACGCTGATGCTGCGGCGCCATGGCCAGGTACTGTCCAGGACCGTGCTTGCGGAGCAGGTCTGGGACATGAATTTCGACAGCGACACCAACGTCATCGAGGTAGCCGTGCGGCGCCTGCGGGCGAAGATCGACGACCCGTTCGAGACCAGGCTGCTGCATACCGTGCGCGGCATGGGCTATGTGCTGGAGTTGCGTGAAAAATGAGGCTGCCCCGCATCGCGTCCATCGAAATCCGGCTCACGCTGCTGCTCGGCGTCATCGCCTTGGTGGTGTCCAGCATTGCCGGATGCACCTTGTTCTGGGCGCTGAAGCGCGAGGTTCAGCGCCAGGAAATGACTGAGGTGGCAGGCAAGCTGGAGCTCATCAACCATCTCATCGGCATGCAGGCCACGCTCGCGCAGATGCAGGATCTGCGCGGCGCGCTGGACAACATCATGGTCGGCCACGGCAACCTCAAGACCTGGATCACGCTTGCGGACGGCAGCGTGTTCTACGGCGACGCGCCGCCCGTGGATATCCGGCCGCTCTCCGGGCGCGAGATCAGACTGCATACGCAGGACGGCTGGAACATGCGCGGACTACGCGTGCCGCTGGAAGGCGCGCTGCTACCCGGCGCCGAGCTCACCGTGGCCGTGAACCTGCGGCCCGGCACGCAGTTCCTGTATGCCTTTGCCACCGCGCTGATCCTGATCTGCGCGGTCTGGGTCGGCGCCACCGTGGTGCTGTCTGCATGGGCGGTGCGGCGGTCCCTGTCGCCGATCCGCCGCCTGTCCCAACAGGCATCCCGCATCCAGCCGGACAATCTTGCGGTGCGCCTGCCGGAACAGGGCATCGACCGGGAGCTACGCGAGTTCACCCATACCTTCAACGGCATGCTGGGCCGCGTGCAGACGGCCTACCAGCAGATGGAGGGCTTCAACGCCGACGTGGCCCATGAACTGCGCACGCCGCTGGCGACGCTGATCAGCGGCGCTGAGGTCAGCCTGTCATCTCCGCGTTCCGAGCAGGAACTGCGCGAGGTGCTGGAATCCAATCTGGAAGAGCTGGAAGGCTTGAAGGCCCTGGTCAACGACATGCTGTTCCTGGCCCGCGCCGATGGCGGCGAACCGGCGGGAGACCTGCAGGAGGTGGACGTGCGCCAGGAGATCGCCCGCGTGGCCGAGTACTACGAGGCTGCCTTGGACGATGCCGGCGTCTCCCTGGCGGCGCACGGCGGCGCCGTCCTGATGGCCAACCCGCGGCTATTGCGGCGCGCCATCGCGAATCTGCTCAGCAACGCCATCCGGGCCACCCCTCGGGGACGCGACATCGACCTTTATTGCGTCACCCGGCAGGATGAGATCGAAATCAGGGTGCGGAACCCCGGCGCGCCGATAGCGGCCCAGGCATTGCCGCGCATCTTCGACCGCTTCTATCGGGGCGACGATGCGCGCAGCCGGCGCGCCGACGGACACGGCCTGGGCCTGGCCATCGTCCGGGCCATCGCCCGCATGCACGGCGGCAACGCGTTCGCCCGCTGCGGCGGACAGGGCACCGAAGTCGGCTTCACCCTGGCCCGGGCGCCGAACATTACAGGAAAGTAATCCTCCCGACAGGTTGCGGTGTGGAGCGCGTCACTAAAGTGGCGCCTCCACCCCAATTCGAGTCTAGAGGATACGCATGAAGAAACTGGTGAAACTCGCGCAGGGCGCCGTCGCCGCGGGCGCCTTTTTGCTTTCCTTCGGCGCCATGGCCGCCCCCGGCCACGGCGCAGGCCACGGCGGTGGGCATGATGCCGTCGCCGCCATCGGCAAGCCCGGCAACCCCGCCAAAGTCTCGCGCACGGTCGCCGTCGACATGACGGACGCCATGCGCTTCACCCCGGACAAGATCGACGTCAAGGCGGGCGAAACCATCCGCTTCAAGGTCACCAATTCCGGCAAGATCCGCCACGAAATGGTGCTGGGCACGCCCGCGGACCTGGACGGCCACTACCAGATGATGCTCAAGGATCCGGGCATGCGCCACGAAGAGCCGAACTCCGTGTCCCTGGAAGCAGGCAAGGCCGGCGACATCGTCTGGACCTTCGACAAGGCGGGCAGCGTCGCCTTTGCCTGCCTTGAGCCCGGACACTATCCCGCCGGCATGAAGGGCGCGGTTTCCGTCAAGTAATCCACTGCCGGGATGCCGGTCCGGCTACCGGGGAGATAGAGCATGAGTAGAGCAGTTTCGAATCCGCGCCGCCGGTTTGTGCAGGGCCTGGCCGCGGGCGGCGCGCTGGCCGGCATGGGCCTGTGGAGTCCGTCGTCGTGGGCGCAGGCCGCCCCGACGCGGCAGAGCGTGCTGTCGGGCACCGAGTTCGACCTGGAGATCGGCGAGAGCGCCGCCAACTTCACCGGCGCGCCCCGCATCGCGACCACGGTCAACGGCATGCTGCCCGCGCCCACGCTGCGCTGGCGCGAGGGCGACCGCGTCACGCTGCGCGTCACCAACCGCCTGCGCGAGGACACCTCGATCCACTGGCACGGCATCATCCTGCCCACCGGCATGGACGGCGTCCCCGGCCTGAGCTTTCCCGGCATCGCCCCCGGCGAGACCTTCACCTACCAGTTCGACGTGGGCCAGAGCGGCACGTACTGGTATCACAGCCATTCCGGCTTCCAGGAACAGACGGGGCTGTACGGCGCCATCGTGATCGATCCCAAGCGCCCCGACCCGGTGCGGGCCGACCGCGACTATGTCGTCCTGCTGTCCGACTGGACCGACGAAGATCCCATGAGCGTGTTCCGCAAGCTCAAGGTGATGCCCGACTACTACAACTACATCCAGCCCACCGTCGGCAGCCTGATGGACGACGCGGAGAAGTCCGGCTGGAAGAACGCGCTGAACGAGCGTCTCATGTGGCAGAAGATGCGCATGAACCAGACCGACCTGGCCGACGTCTCGGGCGCCACCTACACCTTCCTCACTAACGGCAAATCCCCTGCGGGCAACTGGACCGGCCTGTTCCGTCCGGGCGAACGCATCCGCCTGCGCTTCATCAACGGGTCGGCCATGACCTACTTCGATGTGCGCATCCCCGGCCTGAAGATGACGGTGGTGGCCGCCGACGGCCTGGCCGTACGGCCCGTGGAAGTGGAAGAGTTCCGCATCGCCGTGGCCGAGACCTATGACGTCATCGTCGAACCGCAGGACGAGCGCGCCTATACGATCTTCTCGCAGGCCATGGACCGTTCCGGCTATGCCCGCGGCACGCTGGCGCCGCGCGAGGGCATGCAGGCCGAGATCCCGGCGCTGGACCCAGTGCAGGTGCTGACCATGATGGACATGGGCATGGCGCATGACATGCCCGGCATGGACATGGGCGGGGCGCAGGCAGGGGGCATGGACCATGGCGCTCAAGGCGCGATGAACCATGGCGCGCAGGGCGGCATGAGTCAAGGCGCCATGGGTGGGATGAACCACGCCGGTATGGCTGGAATGGCGGGCATGGCAGGCATGAATCACGGCGGCATGGACCATGGCGCCATGTCTGGTAGCCCAGGCGCCAGCGAAGGCGGCATGGTCGAGGTCAAGCATCCCTACCCCGCCGAGCGCAGTCCGGCCAACTCCATGCTGCCCGACATCGTCTCGACCCGGCTGGATGATCCCGGCGTGGGCCTGCGCAACAACGGCCGCCGCGTGCTGACCTATGCCGACCTGCACTCGATGGTCGAACCCGCGGACAACCGGCAGCCGACCCGAGAAATCGAGCTGCACCTGACCGGCAACATGGACCGCTACATGTGGTCGTTCAACGGACTGAAGTTCACCGAGGCCAAGCCCATCGTGCTCAAGTACGGCGAGCGCGTGCGCTTCGTGCTGGTCAACGACACCATGATGACGCACCCCATCCACCTGCACGGCTTGTGGAGCGACCTCGAGTCCGCCGACGGCAATTTCCAGGTGCGCAAGCACACGATCAGCCTGAACCCGGCGCAGCGCCTCAGCTACCGCGTCAGCGCGGACGCGCGCGGCAACTGGGCCTATCACTGCCACTTGCTGTTCCACATGGAGGCCGGCATGTTCCGCGCGGTCGTCGTGGAATAGGGGGAATAATGAGAACAACCACATCCAGAAAGCACTGGCCCGGGCTCGTCGCGGGCGCCGCCCTCCTTTCCGCCGCCTCCGGGCTGGCCCTGGCGCAAACGCCGGCCGGCACGATGAACGGCATGGACCACGGTTCGATGCCGGGGATGGATCACGGTGCCATGAAAGGCATGGATCACAGCACCATGCAGGGCATGGACCATAGCTCGATGCCCGGCATGGACGAGTCCTCGCGCCAAGGCCCGCCGGTGGGTTCCCTGCCCTCCAGCGACGGCAGTACGGAGCAACGCTACGCCGCCTACCGCATCCATCCGCACATGATGGATAACGTCGTCACCAGCCATCTGCTGTTCGACAAGCTCGGCGTCGCCTATGACCGCAACGAACAGACCAGCCTGCAATGGGACGGCCAGTTCTGGATCGGCCGCGACCTGAACAAGCTGTGGATCAAGAGCGAAGGCGATCGCCTCAACGGCAACACGGACGCCAAGATCGAAGCCTTCTGGAGCCACACGATTTCGCCGTTCTGGGACCTGCAGCTGGGCGCTCGACGAGACTTTGGCACCGGTCCAAAGCGCAACTGGGCTGCATTCGGCGTGCAGGGCGTCGCGCCCTACGGCATCGAAACCGAGATCACCGGCTATGTCGGCGGTTCGGGCAGGACCGCGCTGGCGCTGAAGGCGGAATACGACCTGCTGCTCACGCAGCGCCTGATCCTTACGCCCGAGATCGAAGCCAGCCTGAATGGCAAGAATGACGAGGCGCGCGGCGTGGGCTCCGGCCTGTCCGACGCATCGTTCTCCTTGCGGCTGCGCTACGAAGTCACGCGCGAATTTGCGCCATATGTCGGCGTGTCGTTCGGACGCAAGTTCGGCAAGACCGCGAGCTACGCCAGCGAAGCGGGTGAAAGCCGCTCCGAGCGCGCCATCCTGGCGGGCGTGCGCATCTGGTTCTGAGCCTGGCCGGCGCCCCCTTTTCGGGTGCCGGCCTAAGCACGTCCCCATTTTAGAAACCACCGGCTGCAACAACCGCGGCCGCTATTTTTCCCTTGGACGACCCGCGGCAATCAAACGCTTGACCTTGACATCATTGGAATCTTTATAGTGCAGCCATCAGCATGAAATTCCAAGTTTTCAAGGAGCGGATATGAGTGCCATCCCAGCAAACAGCGTCGCGGTCAGCCTGCCCATCGAAGGCATGACCTGCGCCTCCTGCGTGGGTCGGGTCGAAAAGGCCTTGAAGGCCGTGCCGGGCGTCAACCAGGCCAGCGTCAACCTGGCGACCGAACGCGCCGACATCACGTTTGCAGGCGCGCCGGACGTCGCCGCCGCGGTGCAGGCGGTACAGAAAGCGGGTTACGCCGTCGCCGAAACCACGATAGAACTCTCGGTCTCCGGCATGACCTGCGCCTCCTGCGTGGGCCGGGTCGAAAAAGCCCTGAAGGCCGTGCCCGGCGTCAGCAACGCCAGCGTCAACCTCGCCACCGAGCGCGCCAGCATCACCGCCACCGGCGGCGTGCCCGCCAGCGCCTTGATCCAGGCCGTGGCCAAGGCTGGCTATGAAGCAAAGACCCTCTCGGCCGAATCCAGCGACACCGACGCCGTGGCCGAACGCCAGGCCGCCGAACTGAAGTCGCTCAAGCGCGCCCTGACCATCGCCACGATCTTCGCGTTGCCCGTGTTCATCCTGGAAATGGGCGCCCACATCGTGCCGGCGTTCCACCACGTCATCGCCGAGACCATAGGCACGCAGAACAGCTGGTACCTGCAATTCGTGCTGGCCAGCATCGTGCTGTTCGGCCCCGGGCTGCGCTTCTTCAAGAAGGGTATCCCCGCGCTGCTGCGCGGCGCCCCCGACATGAACTCGCTGGTGGCGGTGGGTACGTCCGCCGCCTACGCCTATTCGGTGGTCGCCACCTTCGCGGCCCAACTGCTGCCCGCCGGCACGGTCAACGTCTACTACGAGGCTGCCGCGGTCATCGTGGCGCTGATCCTGCTGGGCCGCTACATGGAGGCCCGCGCCAAGGGCAACACGTCCGAAGCCATCAAGCGCCTGCTCGGCCTGCAAGCCAAGACCGCGCGCGTCGTCCGCAACGGCGCAACGCTGGAACTCACCATCGAAGAAGTGGTGGCGGGCGACCTGATCGAAGTCCGCCCGGGCGAGCGCATCCCGGTGGACGGCGAAGTCGTGGAAGGCAACAGTTACATCGACGAGTCCATGATCAGCGGCGAACCCGTCCCGGTCGAGAAGCAGCCCGGCTCCGAAGTGGTCGGCGGCACCGTCAACCAGAACGGCGCGCTGACGTTCCGCGCCACCAAGGTCGGCGGCGACACGCTGCTGGCGCAGATCATTCGCATGGTCGAACAGGCGCAAGGATCCAAGCTGCCGATCCAGGCCATGGTGGACCGCATCACGATGTGGTTCGTGCCTGCCGTGATGGCGGCCGCGGTCGTGACCTTCATCATCTGGCTGACGTTCGGACCCGAGCCCGCCCTGACCTTCGCCCTGGTCAATGCCGTGGCCGTGCTGATCATCGCCTGCCCCTGCGCCATGGGCCTGGCCACGCCGACCTCGATCATGGTGGGCACGGGCCGCGCCGCGCAGATGGGCGTGCTGTTCCGCAAGGGCGAAGCGCTGCAGTCGCTGAAGGATGCCCAGGTCGTGGCCGTGGACAAGACCGGCACGCTGACCAAGGGCCGTCCCGAACTGACCGACCTGATCGTCGCGCCGGGCTTCGAACGCGCTGCCGTGTTGGGCAAGGTCGCCACCGTCGAAGCCAAGTCGGAACACCCGATCGCGCAGGCCATCGTGGACGCGGCGCGCGGCGAGAACATCGCGCTGGGCACGATCTCGCAGTTCGAATCGATTACCGGCTTCGGCGTGAGTGCCCGCGTGGACGGCGACCTGGTGGAAATCGGCGCCGACCGTTACATGCGTGAGCTGGGCCTGAGCGTCGAGTCCTTCGGCGCGGACGCCACGCGTCTCGGCGACGAGGGCAAGAGCCCGCTGTACGCCGCCATCAACGGCAAGCTGGCCGCCATGATCGCCGTGGCCGACCCCATCAAGGAAACCACTGCCGCCGCCATCCGCGCCCTGCATGACCTGGGCCTGAAGGTCGCCATGATCACCGGCGACAACCGCCGCACCGGCGAGGCCATCGCCCGCCAGCTCGGCATCGACGAAGTGGTCGCCGAAGTGCTGCCCGACGGCAAGGTCGCGGCGGTGCAGCGCCTGAAGCAGCAATATGGTCCCATCGCCTACGTGGGCGACGGCATCAACGACGCGCCGGCCCTGGCCGAAGCGGACGTGGGCCTGGCCATCGGCACCGGCACGGACATCGCCATCGAGGCTGCGGACGTGGTGCTGATGTCGGGCGACCTGGGCGGCGTGCCCAACGCCATCGCCCTGTCCAAGGCCACCATCCGCAACATCAAGCAGAACCTGTTCTGGGCCTTCGCCTACAACGTGGCCTTGATTCCAGTGGCGGCCGGCCTGCTGTATCCGGTCAACGGCAGCCTGCTGTCGCCGGTGTTCGCGGCGGGCGCGATGGCCCTGTCCAGCGTGTTCGTCCTGAGCAACGCGCTGCGGCTGCGCCGCTTCGCGGCCCCCTTCCCGGCCCGCGGCTGAGGTCCGCTCCGCGCTCCCGGCCCAGGCCGCAAGCGCGGACTGCCAGCGGCCTGGCGACAGGCCGCCATGACCCGGCCCCTACTGGCCCTTCTCTTTCGGCGCGCTGGCAACCAGCGCGCCGAATTTCTTATCCAGGTCCGCCAACGCATCGTTGATGTGGGCGCGGCGTTCCTTGATCCAGGCATCCTGTTCAGCCAGCTGCGCGCGCGCCTCTTTCAGCATGCGCTCCATTTCCGCTGGCTGCGGACCACCCGAAGTGGCGCGGTTCTTGACGATGGCGACCGGGTCCAGCGTAGAACGGAACTCTGCCTCGCTCATCGGCAGTTCGTTGCCGTACTTCGAGTCCTTCATGGCATCGGCATAGATGCGGCGCGCCTGCTCATACGGAAAGTCCAGCGGCTTGATGTTGTTGGTCTTGGCGTAGCTCACGACCTCGGACGCGAAATGGTGGCCGTCGCGGAACGGCAGCTTGTACTTGCGCATCAGCACGTCGGCCAGTTCCTGCGACGCCGTCCAGTCGCTGTTCAGCTCTTCCAGCGCCCGGTCGGGGCTGATGACCATGGCTTTCAGCACCCGGTCCCAACGCTTGAGCGCCGAGATGCCGGCGTCGACCATGGCGGAGTTCTGCTTCACGTCCTTGGGATCGCTCATGCCCGGCGTGATGTTGTGCGTCTGCACTACCGGCCCCATGGCCAGCGTCACGGCGGTCGACGCGTCGCTGCGGGTGTCGTTGAGCAGGCCGGGGTTGCGCTTCTGCGGCATGGCGCTGGACACGTAGGTGTTGCCGCCGCCCTCTTCCAGCAGGATCCAGGGACGCGGCTGGGCGTACTGGGTCATCACGTCCTCGACGAAGTTGCCGGTGCGCAGCGCGATGCTGGTGACGATGGCTGCGACTTCGACGGGCTGGTCCATGGATGAAATCTGCGAGGCGTCATAGGCATTGTCCACCAGCGCGGCAAAGCCCAGATACTGCGCCATGCGCTTGCGGTCCAGCGGCCAGCTGGTGCCGTTGAGCACCGTGGTGCCCATCGGCGAGCGGTCGATGCGCACATAGGCTTCGCGGATGCGCTGCGCGTCGCGCGCCATGCCGGCGGCCTGCCCCAGCAGATAGTGTCCGTAGCTGTTGGGCTGGGCCGCCACGCCGTTGGTGTAGTTCGGCACGATGGTCGCGGCATGCTTGCCCGCCAGTTCCACCAGGGTGGTGGACGTGGCGTTCAGCTGGGCCGCCAGATCCAGCAGCTTGTCGCGCAGGATGGCGCTGCGGTAGGTCGCGTGCATGTCCTGGCTGGAACGCCCCGCGTGCAGCAGCGTCACGTCCTCGCCCGCCGCCTTGATCAACAACGGTTCGAAGGTGATGACGCTGGACGGGCGCTTGGCGCCAGGCTGGTTGCCGTCGCTGATCACCTTGGCCACGCCGGCGGCCAGGCGCGGCGCCATGGACTTATCCAGCAACCCCTCGTCGGTGTTGATGACGGCGGTGGCCTTGTTGATTTCGCCCAGCCAGAAGAACGGATCGCGCGGCACGGAGGCCGCGGGCTGGGCTTGCTGGGCCGACGCCTGGGCGCCGAACGTGAAGGCAAGCGCGGCGCCCAGGGCGGGAAGTAGTTGTCTCATGGCTGTCTCGTTTGGATGGCGAGCGGCCAGTGTATCGGCGGGCCAGGCGGCGGGAAATGGCGGATTTCACCGAGCCTGCGGCCGGCCCGCGCGGGCCGGGTCTTCAGGACTTGGTCAGCCTGACCAGCATCTTTCCAGTGTTGGCGCCCTTGAACAGGCCGATGAATGCCTCCGGCGCGCGCTCCAGCCCGTCCACCACTGTTTCACGCAACTGCACCTGTCCCGCCTTGATCCACGCGCTCATGCGGGGAATGAACTCCGGCAGCACGTCGATGTGGTCGGAGGCGATCAGGCCCTGGAGCTTGATGCGCTTTTCGATGGCCGAGAACAGATTGCGCACGCCGATGGCCGGCTTGCCCTCGTTGTAGCCCGAGATCATGCCGCACAGCACGAAACGCGCATGGTCGTTGGCCAACGCCAACGCGCTGTCCAGATGGTCGCCGCCGACATTGTCGAAGTAGATGTCGATGCCCTGCGGCGCGGCCTGGGCCAGCGCCGCGGTCAGATCGGGCGCGTTGCGGTAATCGATGACCGCATCGGCCCCCGCCACGTCGCGCAGCCAGCGCGCCTTGTCCTCCGAACCAGCGGACGCCACGACGCGCAACCCCATCTGCTTCGCCATCTGGACCACCACGCTGCCGACCGCGCCGCTGGCTGCGGACACGAAGATGGTTTCACCCGCTTGCGCGTTGGCGATCCGAGTCAACCCCACGTATGCCGTCAGGCCAGGAAAGCCCAGGGCGCCCAGGTAGGTCTGCAAGGCGATGCCGTCGTCGGCAACGGCGGTGGCATGCGCGGCGTCGATCAACGCATGCTCGCGCCAGCCGGCGAAGTGCACCACTCGATCGCCCGCGGCAAAACGCGGATCGGCGCTCTGCTCGACCACGCCGACCGCCGCGCCTTCGAGCACCTGGTCCAGCGCGAAGGGCGCGATGTAGCTCTTGCGCTCATCCATGCGGCCGCGCATGTACGGGTCAACCGACATCCACTGATTGCGCACCAGGATCTGCCCTGGCCGGGGCGCGGGCAGCGTGGATTCAACCAGCGCGAAGTCGTCTGGCGTGGGCAGCCCCGTGGGGCGGTTTTTCAGGTGGATTTCCCGGGTGGTGATGGACATGGCGAACCTCATTGAAAAGAGTAGGGAAGGAAGTGTTCAGCGCGCGGGAGGAGTCCCGGCGCCTGTCGCGGCAAGCGAAAGGCCGAACCCGTATGCATCGGACAGGTTGCGATGCCGCGCGTCCTCGTCGCCGCTCTCGACGTCGAGGAACAGGTGCGTGCGCAGGTCGCTCACGCCGCTGTAATAGAGGATGCCGTGTTCGATCTGGGTGGAAATGGCGGCGCGGTAGCCGTACTCGTCATAGGCATGCGGGCCGGCGCCGCCGGTCGCGATCAGGCGCACGCGCTTGCCGGCCAGTCGACCCGGCTGTCCCCCGGCGGCGCCGAAAGCCCATCCCTTGGTGAAGACACGGTCGATCCAGCCCTTGGCCAGCGCCGGCATGGCCCACCAGTAGATCGGGAACGCCAGCACGACCAGGTCTGCAGCCTCCACGCGCAATTGCTCGCGACGCACGTCGCCGGGCAAGGGTCCCTTGCCGCGGTAGAAATCCAGGTCGGCTTCGGTCATGCGTGGATCGAACGCCTCGGCGCGCAGATCGGCCCATATGACCCGCGCGTGGCCGCCGGACTGCACGCCGTTCACATAGCGCTCGGCAAGCGCCGCGGAGAATGTATCGGCCGGCGCGCCGGCGGTGATGACCAGGATGTTCATCTGGGTTCCTTCTGTCTTGATGACGATGAACCCATTGAATCATCTATAAAACAGATAAAATAGTTCAATATTTCGCAGATATTTATCTAATTGGTAGATATATATGCCGCCTAGAATCTCGCTGGAGCAATGGCAGGCCCTGGTCGCCGTGGTGGACGCTGGCGGCTACGCCCAGGCCGCCAGCGCGCTCAGCAAATCGCAGTCGACCATCAGCTATGCCATCCGCCAGATCGAGGAAAGGCTGGGCGTGGCGGCGTTCGCCATGGACGGACGCAAGGCCTTGCTGACGGACGACGGCAAGATCCTCTACCGGCGCGGCAAGTCGCTGGTGGGCGAAGCCCAGCGCCTGGAACGGGCGGCCGCCAATCTGGCAAAGGGGCGGGAGCAGATGCTGACCCTGGCCGTGGAAAGCCTGTTCCCGACGGACCTGCTGCTGCGCTGCCTGGACCAGATTGCCGGCGAGTTCCCCGAGACCCGCATCGAACTGCACGAATCGGTGGTCGGCGGCACGGATGAGCTGCTGCTCTCGGGCGAGGCCGACCTCGCCATCTGCGCCGACCACATCCCGGCCGGCCATGTCGGCGACGCGCTACTGCGCTACTGCGCGGTCGCCGCCGCCGCGCCCTCGCATCCCCTGCACCTGATGAACCGGCCGCTGTCGCTCGAAGACCTCAAGGCGCACCGCCATCTGGTGATCCGCGACAGCGGCCGGCAGCGCTTGCGGCCCAGCGTCTGGGACGTGACCGAGCAGCGCATCACCTTCAGCCACAAGAGCACGTCGATACGCGCCGCGTGCATGGGCATGGGCTTCGCCTGGTATCCGGAAGACTGGATCCGCGAGCAGTTGGCCTCGGGCGAATTGAAGCCGCTGCCGCTGCAGGACGGCGCGCAGCGCTGGGGCGCTCTGTACCTCGTCTACCCCGATCCCGACGCGGCAGGGCCTGGCGCGCGCCGCCTGGGCCAGATACTGCGCGAGGAGAGCCAGAAATCCGCGTGAAACCGCGCCGCCGACAGCTTGTCCGCGTCCTTTAGCCTTAACATACGGCCCAAAAACCACTACATGCGCCCATGCCTCGTCCGAATCTGACCAATGCCGAAACCCTGTGCCAGATCGCCAAGCTGGGCAGCTTCCGCGCCGCGGCCGAGCGCCTGCATACCTCCCAACCCGCCGTCTCGGCGCGCATGAAGGAGCTGGAGCAGTCGCTGGGTTTTCCTCTCTTCGAAAAGCGCGGCCGCCGGCTGGAACTGACGGTGCCCGCGCGCCGCTTCGTCGAACGCGTGGAACCGCTGCTGCTGGCGGTGGAAGACGCCTTCACCGACGCGGAGGCCGTCAACAACGCGGCCGGCACGGTGCGTATCGGCATGGGCGAGATTTCCATGACCTGGTTTTCACGCGTGGTGCCCGAATTGCGCCGCGCCCTGCCGCGCATCTCCTACGAGATCGAACTGGACCTCGCGGTCAAGCTGCAGGAGCATCTGACGTCCGGCGCGCTGGACATTGCGATCATGGCCAATCATCTGCGCGACGACCAGTTCATCTGCGAATCGCTGGGCAAGACCCGCATGTCGTGGATGGTCTCGTCCCGGCTGCTGAGCGACGCTGACGGCCATCCGCGCACCATGCAATCGCTATTGCAGACAGAACCGCTGTGGTGCGTGTCGCGCCCGTCGGGCTTCTTCGGCCCGGCGCAGGACGAGTTGCGCGACATGGGTGCCAACCTGGACAATATCTGCAGCTGCAATCGCCTGAACAGCCTGATCGAAGTCGTCGAAGCTGGCGGCGGCATCGCGCAGCTGCCGGAAATGATGGTGGCCGAACAGGTTCGCGCCGGCACCCTGGCGCTGGTGGACCCGACACGGACTCCGCTGACGCTGGAGTTCACCATCGCCATCCACCGCAACCAAGGCCAGGCCATCGTCCATCAGGTCGCCGAAGCCCTGACCCGGCTGGGCAAGGCCGCCACCGGCAAGGCCTGACGACCCACAGCGGCGTTCAGGCATCTAGCAGCGCCCGCTTCTGCACCTTGCCGCTGGCGTTGCGCGGCAGCTCCGCCATGAATTGCACCTGTTCGGGCACCTTGAAGTACGCCAGCCGCTGGGCGCAAAAGGCCTTGATGGCATCCGCATCCGCCTGATGCCCGGCGTGCAGCACGATGAAGGCCTTGACCGACTGGTCACGGACCGGATCCGGTATGCCCACCACGGCCACGTCGCGCACGGCGGGATGCCCCATCAAGGCCTCCTCCACCTCCGCGGCCGAGATGTTCTCGCCGGCCCGCTTGATCACCTCTTTCTTGCGGCCGAAGAAAAAGAAGTTGCCCTTGACGTCCTGATAGCCCAGATCTCCCGTATGCAGCCAGCCGCCTTCAAACACGGCCTGGGTAGCCGCCGGGTCGCGGTAGTAGCCCAGGGTCAGCGTGCGCCCTGGACGCCCGCGCACCACGATCTCACCCACCGCGCCCGCGGCCACCGGCTGGTTGTCGTCGTCGACCACGAACACTTCGCGGTCGGGCGTGGCGCGCCCGATGGACGGGTAGGAGGACGGCGAGGAATGCGGCTGCAAGGTGATATAGAGCATGGTCTCGGACTGGCCGTAGCCGTTGCGCAGCGGGATGCGGAAGCGCTCGATGAACGCCGCGATCTCGGCTTCCGAAATATTGATGGCATAACCTGCGTAACGTACCTGGTGCGCCTGGTCGAAAGGCGTGGGCGGCTGGTTCAGCAAGGTGCGGCAGAGCATGCCGGACAGGCTGCATATCGTGATGCGGTGCTCGATGAGCTGGCGCAGGTAGCGCGTCGCGCTATAGCGTTCGCCGATCACCGCGGTGGCGCCCGCCGTCAGGCAGGACAGCACCGTCTCCTGGCAGTTGGCGTGGAACAGCGGCTTGTTGTTGAACACGCGGTCGCTGCGGCTCAGGCCGCTGTTGGCCGCACCCGCCTGGCCGCACCAGAGCAGGTTCGCCTGTGTCAGCATCACGCCCTTGGGCCGCGCCGACGTGCCAGAGGTGTACAGGATCTGCGCCAGGTCGTCGCTACCCTGGTCGGGCGCCTGGTAATCCGCCGGCGCCCCCGCC
>NZ_JCBAMT010000111.1:0-19721 GCF_059760445.1 Achromobacter sp. D7-1
GGCGCGGGCCAGCGCCTCCTGCTCGCCGGCGCCGGCGATCAGGGCCTCGGTCCGGGCGATGACGCAGAAATCCGCATCGCGGCGGGCGCCGCAGGCGGCTTCGATCTTGCCCTGGAACTCCTCGATACGCACCAATTCCTGCCTGCCGGAGGCGCGCAGGCTGGTGTCCTTGGGAAAGGTCTTGTCCTCCATCACCACCGCCGACACGCCGGCCGCTTCGTACTGCGGCACCATGTAGGAGACGTTGATCGCATTGCCGAATCCGGTGTCGATATCGGCAATGACGGGCGCGTCCACCGCGGCGGCGATCGCCCGCATCATCTCCAGGTGCTGCGATGGCGAAAGAATATTGGCATCGGGCACCGCGTGGCTGGCCGACAGCTCGAAGCCGCTGCCCCAGATGGCGTCGAACCCGGCCTCGGCCGCCAGCCTGGCGGACAACGGGTTATGCGCCGACATGGCATGCATCAAGACGGGGTCCTGCAATTTCTGGCGGAAACAGGCGTTTCTGTTCATGGCGGGGGCGTAGGCGCAAACCCGGCGCGCCGCGCGCCGGCTGCGGCCATCGTAGCGCCAATCCCGGCGCGGCCGGAGCCTCAGCCGGCTTCGCCGCCGCGCCGCGCCTTCATGGCCTGCCCGATGGCGGCCAAGGCATCGTCCGGAATCAGCCGCGCCGCCATCGGCAGCAACTCGCTCTCTTCGCGCTGGATATGCGCGGCGTAGGCCTCGATGAAATCCTGGATCTGGCGCACGGGCAGATCGGCCTGGCGGCCCGCCGCGATCTCGGCAAGCGCCTGGCGCAAGGGCTCCCAGCGCTGCGCCAGTTGCCGGTGTTCGGCGACCAGGCCGTCCACCAGCGCATGCAGACAGACGGCGTCGGATCCGGCCATGGACTCGATCAGGGCGGGGAACAGGTCCTCTTCCTCGTCCTCGTGATGGTGCGCGGCCGCGGTATCGAAATAGCGCAGGACGCTGGCCGCCGCGGTCTGGGCCGCCGCGTCGCTGCCGTGCACCGGCAGGTGTCCGGCCAGGCGCCCCAGCGTGGCGCACTGGCGGGAAATGCGGCCATGGCAGGCCGACAGCAGGGCCAGCGGATCATCGGCTCCCGGCGCCGGGGCCGGACCTCCAGGAAAGCTCACCGCCATCACACACCTCCGTTATCCGGCGTGGCCACGCCACCACAAGCGGATGGAATCCCACGCGCGCCCCGCGAATCCCGCCTCGGCCACCGGTTCCAGCGCCACCACGGGAAACTGCATGGCGGGCTTGCCGTCCACCAGCACGCGCACCGCGCCCACCGGGGACTGGGCCGCGATCGGCGCGATCAGCGGATCCTGCGGCGTCCACACCGGCTCGACCTTGGCGCCCGCAGGCACCGTCACGTACGCATCGCGCGCGAATCCGGCTTTCAGGCTGTCCTGCTCGCCCTTCCAGACCTCGGGCGTGGCGACGGCCTGGCCGCGCGCGTACAGCTTGATGGTATTGAACCCCTGAAAGCCCCACTCCAGCAACTCGCGGCTTTCCTGCGTGCGCAGCTTGTCCGAGGCCGTGCCCACCACCACCGTGATCAGGCGGCGTTGATCGGCGCCATTGGGCCGCTGCGCGGTGGCGACGATGCAGTAGCCGGCCGATTCCGTGTGCCCGGTCTTCAGGCCGTCCACGCTGGGATCCAGCCAAAGCAGGCGGTTGCGGTTGGGCTGCGTAATCTTGTTGAAGGTGAACTGCTTGGCCGAGTCGTAGGTCTTGTAGAGCTGCGGATAGTCGCGGATGAAGCGCGTGGCCAGGATGGAGAGATCGCTGGCGGTGGAGTAGGTCTCCGGATCCGGCAGGCCGTGCGGGCTGGCGAAACGCGTGGCGTGCAGGCCCAGCCTTGCGGCGGTGTCGTTCATCCGCGCCACGAAGGCCTCGACGCTGCCCGACACCGCCTCGGCCAGCGCGATGGCGGCGTCGTTGCCCGACTGGATCATCAGGCCGCGCAGCAGGTCGTCCACCGACACCTTCGAGCCAGGCTCCAGGAACATCTTCGAGCTGCCCGCCGGCACCTTCCAGGCGCGGGTCGACACCGTGACCAGCTGCGTCGCCGACAGCTCTTTCTTGCTGAGAGCCTCGAACACCACATAGGCCGTCATGATCTTGGTCAGGGACGCGGGCTCGATCCGCGTCGTCGCCGCGTGCGACGCGATCACCTGTCCGCTGGTCTCGTCCAGCAGCAGCCAGGCTTTGGCCGACAAGGCCGGAGCAGGCACCGTCTGCGCCATGGCTCCCGACATGCACGCGGCCGCGACGATCAGGCTCGCCGCCAACTTCTTCATCAACATATGGCTTGCCTCACTTCCATGCTTGGGTTTTTCCCGCGCGGGCCTCGCGCAGGGCACGCAATTGGAACATGTCCGGCGCGGTTGGTTCAGTACCGCAGACATCTGAAAAAATGCGCGATGAATGTCACGACATCTTGCGAGGACCCTTCTACAAAGCACTTTCTGTGTCGAAAACAACAAACAAGGGCCAAAAACCCGCTAGAAAACCGCATTAACCGCCACTCTTCCGCTATCATCGGCCGCGTAGCGTTAAACGCCGATATCCGGCGCGCGCGCTGCTCCATGTCCTCAACATACGGATTTTGACCATGGCCACGAAAGCAAAAGCTCCTGCCAAGAAAGTCACCAAGCCCGCCGTCAAGGCGCCCGCAAAGAAGGCAACCGCCGCAAAAACCGCTGTGAAGCCCGCTGCCAAGCCGGCCGTCAAGAAGGTCGTCGCCGCCAAGAAGGTCGCTGCTGCCCCCAAGGCCATCAAGGCTGCTCTGAACAAGACCCAGCTGATCGCCTACATCGTTGAGCAATCCGGCGTTGAAGCCAAGTCGGTCAAGGCCGTCCTGGCCAGCCTGGAAACCTCGGTGCTGAGCTCCGTGGACAAGAAGGGCGCTGGCGAATTCACGCTGCCCGGCCTGTTCAAGGTTGCCGTGCAGAAGGTTCCCGCCAAGGCCAAGCGCTTCGGCAAGGATCCGTTCACCGGTGAAGAGCGCTGGTTCCCCGCCAAGCCGGCTTCGGTCAAGGTGAAGGTTCGCCCGCTCAAGAAGCTGAAGGACGCCGCGCAGTAATTCGCGCGTAGTTCCGGTCAAGCCGGAAGGGCCCGCTTCGCAAGAGGCGGGCCCTTCTTTTTTGCCGCGGCGCTTGCCGCACGCATGGCGTTCTCATCCGAATTTATCTTCATGTTAAGATACTTCACGTAAAAATAAACGCCGTCTATCCATGAATGACCTTGTCGATCTGGTGATCTCGCAATGGACCCGCGAATGCCCAGCCCAGGACTTCGCCGCCATGTCCGTCGTCACCCGCGTGTTCCGCCTGAACGCGCTGGCCGCGCGCAACGTTAACCGCAGCTTCCGCAATTACGACCTGCACCAGGGCGAATTCGACGTGCTGGCCACGCTGTACCGCAGCGGCGCCCCCTATGCGCTGAATCCGCAGAAGCTGGTGGAGGCTCTGCTGCTGACCTCCGGCGCGATGACCAACCGGCTCGATCGCCTGGAACAGGCCGGCCTGCTCACGCGCAGCCCCAACCCGGAAGACCGGCGCGGCGTCATCGTGTCGCTCACGGCCGAGGGCCTGCGCGTCATCAAGCTGGTGTTGAAGGACTATCTGAAAGACCTCAATGAACTGCTCGAGCCCCTGTCCGCCAGCGAGCGCAAGCAGCTTGCCGGCCTGCTCAAGAAGCTGCTGATCAAGCAAGACCAGGACACGCCCGGCGGCATCGGCACCTGAACCGAGCCCCCCTTTCCGCAGCCGCCCTCCCCGATTCAGATCCATGACTTCCGCTTCCCAGTCCTCCCAGACGCCGGCGCTGACGGCGCCCATCATCCTGCTGATGTCGGTGGCCACCGGCCTCGCGGTCGCCAGCAACTACTACGCCCAACCGCTGCTGCACACCATCAGCGAGCAATTCTCGCTGTCCACCGCCACGGCCGGCACTATCGTCACCACCGCGCAGCTGAGCTACGCCCTGGGCCTGATGCTGCTGGTGCCGCTGGGCGACATGTTCGAACGCCGCGGCCTGGTCGTGCTGATGAGTCTGCTGTCTTCGGTCGGCCTGCTGATTTCCGCCTTCGCCCCCAACATTACCGTGCTGATCCTGGGCACCGCGCTGACCGGCATGCTGTCCGTGGTGGCGCAGATCCTGGTGCCCTTCGCCGCAACGCTGGCCGCGCCCCACGAACGGGGCAAGGCCGTGGGCACGGTCATGAGCGGCCTGCTTCTGGGCATCCTGCTGGCCCGCACCGTCGCGGGCGCGCTCGCTGACGTGGGCAGTTGGCGCACGGTGTACTGGGTCGCCGCCATCCTGACGCTGGGCATGTCCGCCGCCCTGTGGCGCCTGCTGCCGCGCCACCAGAGTCCGGCCGGGCTGAGCTACCCGCGCCTCCTGGGCTCGATCCTGCGCATGTTCATCGAGGAACCGCTGTTCCGCGCCCGTTCGCTGCTGGGCGGGCTGCTGTTCGCGGCCTTCAGCATGTTGTGGACGCCCCTGACCTTCCTGCTGGCCAGCCCGCCTTACCAATACAGCAACACCACCATCGGCCTGTTCGGCCTGGCGGGCGCCGCCGGCGCCTACGCCGCCAACCGCTTCGGCCGTATGGCAGACCGGGGCATGGGCAACCTGGCCACCCGCGTCGGGCTGCTGTTGCTGCTGGGCTCGTGGGGACTGATGGCGTTCGGCGAGGTATCGGTGCTGGCCCTGCTGGCCGGCATCCTGATACAGGACCTGGCGATCCAGGGCGTGCACGTCACCAACACCAGCTCCCTCTACCGCCTGCGCCCCGAGGCGCGCAGCCGGCTGACCGCGGGCTACATGACCAGCTACTTCATCGGCGGCGCATCCGGTTCGCTGGTATCGTCCTGGCTGTACGCCCATTTTGGCTGGCCCGGCGTGGTCACGGCGGGCGCCGTCCTCGGGGTGATTACGCTGGCTTATGGCGCCCTGGCGCCTAGTGCGCGCATCCCGGAAACGGCTCCGTCCCCTGCCCGCGCCTAGCACCTCCTATAATCAGGGGTTTTGACCGCCTCCGCGCCCGCGCGGCGAGGCGGCTCACCTTTTTTTGCCACCGTGCACGAGCCCATGCAGGAACGTTACCTTCCCACTACCGTCGAAGCAGCCGCCCACCAAGACTGGCAGACCCGCGACGTCTATCTGGTCCATGAACACGCCAAGAACGCCGACGGCTCCGAAAAGCCGAAGTTCTACGCCTGCTCCATGCTGCCCTACCCCAGCGGCAAGCTGCACATGGGCCACGTGCGCAACTACACCATCAACGACATGATGGCGCGCCAGCTGCGCATGCGCGGCTACAACGTCCTGATGCCCATGGGCTGGGACGCCTTCGGCATGCCGGCGGAAAACGCCGCCATCAAGTCCAAGGTGCCGCCGGCGAAGTGGACGTACGACAACATCGCCTACATGAAGAAGCAGATGAAGGCGATGGGCCTGGCGATCGACTGGTCGCGCGAAATGTGCGCCTGCGATCCCCAGTACTACAAGTGGAACCAGTGGCTGTTCCTCAAGATGCTGGAAAAGGGCGTGGCCTACCGCAAGACCCAGGTCGTCAACTGGGATCCGGTGGACCAGACCGTGCTGGCCAATGAACAGGTCATCGACGGCCGCGGCTGGCGCTCGGGCGCCCTGGTCGAGAAGCGCGAGATCCCCGGCTACTACCTGCGCATCACTGATTACGCCGACGAACTGCTGGGCGCGGTCCAGAACGACCTGCCAGGCTGGCCCGAGCGCGTGCGCCTGATGCAGGAAAACTGGATCGGCAAATCCGAGGGCCTGCGCTTCGCCTTCCCGCACCAGATCGCCGGCCAGGACGGCCAGCTGATCCAGGACGGCAAGCTGTACGTCTTCACCACCCGCGCCGACACCATCATGGGCGTGACCTTCTGCGCCGTGGCGCCGGAGCACCCCCTGGCCACGCAGGCCGCCCTGTCCAATCCACAGCTGGCCGCGTTCATCGAACAATGCAAGCTGGGCGGCACGACCGAGGCCGAAATGGCCACGCGCGAAAAGGAAGGCATGCCCACGGGCCTCTTCGTCACGCACCCGGTCACGGGCGCCGAGGTCGAGGTCTGGGTCGGCAACTACGTGCTCATGAGCTACGGCGACGGCGCCGTCATGGGCGTGCCGGCGCATGACGAGCGTGATTTCGCCTTCGCCAGGAAGTACCAGCTGCCCATCGTCCAGGTCGTGGACGTGGCCGGCAAGGAATACTCCACCAACGCCTGGCAGGAGTGGTACGGCGACAAGCAGGCCGGCCGCACCATCAATTCGGGCAAGTACGACGGCCTCTCGCACAAGGAAGCGGTCGACGCCATCGCCGTCGACCTGGGCGCGCAAGGCCTGGGCGAAAAGCAGACCACCTGGCGCCTGCGCGACTGGGGCATCTCGCGCCAGCGCTATTGGGGCACCCCGATACCCATCATCCATTGCGCGGATTGCGGTCCGGTCCCGGTTCCGGAAAAAGACCTGCCGGTGGTCCTGCCCGACGACCTCATCCCGGACGGCAGCGGCAATCCGCTGACCAAGAACGAGGCCTTCCTGTCCTGCGCCTGCCCCAATTGCGGCAAGCCGGCGCGCCGCGAGACGGACACGATGGACACCTTCGTGGATTCGTCCTGGTATTTCATGCGCTACACCTCGCCGGGCAACAACAATGCCATGGTCGACGCGCGCAATGACTACTGGATGCCGATGGACCAGTACATCGGCGGCATCGAACACGCGGTGCTCCACCTGCTGTACGCCCGCTTCTGGACCAAGGTCATGCGCGACATGGGCTTGCTCAACTTCGACGAACCCTTCACCAAGCTGCTGTGCCAGGGCATGGTGCTGAACCATATCTACTCGCGCAAGACGCCCCAGGGCGGCATCGAGTATTTCTGGCCTGAAGACGTCGAAAACGTCTACGACGACCGCGGCGCCATTGTCGGCGCCAAGCTGAAGTCGGACGGCTCCGCCATCACCTACGGCGGCGTGGGCACCATGTCCAAGTCCAAGAACAACGGCGTCGATCCGCAATCGCTGATCGACACGCTGGGCGCGGACACGGCCCGCCTGTTCGTCATGTTCGCCAGCCCGCCGGAACAGACCCTCGAATGGTCCGACTCCGGCGTCGAAGGCTCCAACCGCTTCCTGCGCCGCCTCTGGTCCATCAGCTACGGCCAGCGTGAAGCCATCGCGCGCGGTCTGGCCCATGGAGCCGACTGGTCGCAGGCGCCGGCCCCGGTCAAGGATCTGCGCCGCGAAGTCTATGGCCTGCTCAAGCAAGCCGACTACGACTACCAGCGCATCCAGTACAACACCGTCGTGTCCGCGTGCATGAAGATGCTCAACGCCATCGACGATGCCAAGCTGCCGGAAGGCGCGCCCGCGGACGCCGCCTACGCCGAAACGCTGGGCGTGCTGCTGCGCGTGCTGTACCCGGTGGTGCCGCACATCACCTGGCACCTGTGGCGCGACCTGGGCTACGCCCACGAGCTGGGCGACCTGCTCGACGCGCCCTGGCCGCACGTGGACGAAGCGGCGCTGGTCGCCGACGAGATCGAGCTGATGCTCCAGGTCAACGGCAAGCTGCGCGGCTCCATCCGCGTGGCCGCCAAGGCCGCCAAGGAAGACATCGAAAAGCTCGCGGCATCCCAGGAAGAGGTCGCCCGCTTCCTGGAAGGCCGTCCGCCCAAGCGCGTCATCGTGGTTCCGGGCAAACTGGTCAATGTCGTAGGCTGATGAGGTCAAGCATGCACTTCGCCGGGCAACAAACGCATTCCCCCCGCCAGTCCTGGCTGCTGCGCAGCGCCTGCCTGGCGCTGTTCATGCTGCTTTCCGCTTGCGGCTTCGCTTTGCGGGGAGTCACTCCGATGCCGTTCGAGACACTGTATGTCGGCATTCCCGACACCACGCAGTTCGGTGCCGATGTGCGCCGCGCGCTGCGCGCGGCGTCTCCGGACACGAAGCTCGTGGGAAGTGCCAAGGAGGCCCAAGCCATCCTGCAACAGGTCAACGAGGCCCGTACTTTGCGTGAAGTCTCGTTGAACGCCCAAGGCCGCGTAGAAGAGTACGAACTCGGCATCAACTACACTTTCCGACTTATCGACGCCAAGGGTCGCGCCCTGATCCCAGATACGACACTGTCGATCTACCGCGAAATGCCTTACGACGACCAGGTCGTGCAGGCCAAGCAAGGCCAGATCGAAACGCTGTACAAGACTATGCAGCGCGACCTCGTGTCCCGCCTGCTGCGCCGCATGACCGCGCCGGAAGTGCGCAAGGCGTTCGAGAACGCCGAACAGCGCGCCGAAGACGGCGAGACCCCGCTGTACGATCCAACCATGCCGGAACAGCAGCGCACGCCCGCGCAGTGGCAGACGCCGTCCACCACCGACCCGGCCATCCTGCGCTAAATGGCACAGCCCCTGGACGCGGATCGCCTGGCCGAGCATTTGCAGCGGCCAGGCAACCGCCTGGCGCCGCTCTATACGGTGTCCGGCGACGAACCGCTGCTCGTGACCGAGGCCGTGGACGCCCTGCGCGCCGCAGCCCGCAACGCGGGCTACAGCGAGCGCCTGTCCATGGTCATGGACGCGCGCAGCGACTGGAGTTCGGTCACCGCCGCCACCCAGAGCGTGTCGCTGTTCGGCGACCGCCGCATACTTGAAATCAAGATCCCGACCGGCAAGCCCGGCAAGTCCGGCGCCGACACCCTGGCCAAGCTGGCCGAACAGGCCGAAAAGCAGGCGGATCCGGACACGCTCGTCCTGATCGCCCTGCCCCGCCTGGACAAGGCCACCCGCGAAAGCCGCTGGGTGCAGGCGCTGAACCGCGGCGGCATGATGGTCGACATCGCCAACATCGAGCGCGGCCGCCTGCCCGCCTGGGTCGGCATGCGCCTGGCGCGCCAGAACCAGCGCGCCGACAGCGCCACGCTGCAATGGATGGCGGACAAAGTGGAAGGCAATCTGCTGGCCGCCCACCAGGAAATCCAGAAGCTGGGCCTGCTCTACCCCGAAGGCCAACTGGCCGCGGAAGACGTCGAACGAGCGGTGCTGAACGTGGCGCGCTATGACGTCTTCGGCTTGCGCGACGCCATGCTCGCCGGCGACATCGGCCGCACCATCCGCATGATCGACGGCCTGCGCGCCGAAGGCGAAGCCCTGCCGCTGGTGCTATGGGCGGTCGGCGAGGAAATCCGCCTGCTGGCCCGCGTCGCGGAAGCCCGCGCCCTGGGTCAGGACGTCAACGGCCTGATGCGCCGCCTGCGCATCTTCGGCGCGCACGAGCGCCTGGCGTTGCAGGCGCTAGGCCGCGTGCAGCCAAACGTGTGGCCCGCTGCCGTGCAGCACGCTCATGAGGTCGACCGCCTGATCAAGGGCCTGTCCGTGCCTGGGCGCCTGTCCGATCCCTGGGAAGAAATGACGCGGCTCGCGTTGCGCGTCGCCGCCGCCGGCGGACGACCGTGAAGGCGGCATAGCCGCCGCCTTCGCATTCCCTTCCGGCCCTCCCGCTGGAACTCGCCCGGTCTGACGCCCGGATATAAACTGAATCTCCAGGCGGCGCCCGCGCCGCCCCACTTTCATGATCGACGCCGCCATGTCCTCGTCCTCCATCGAACACGCCATGCTCACCCTGGGCGAAAACGCCCGCCGCGCCTCGCGCGCCATGATGCGCGCCAATGGCGCCGCCAAAAACCAGGCGCTGCTGGCCATGGCCGACGCCCTGGCCGCCAGCCACGACGAACTCAAGGCCGCCAACGAGAAAGACCTGGCGGCGGCGCGCAGCAACGGCCTGGAGCCGGCCCTGCTGGACCGCCTGACCCTGTCGGACAAGACGCTGGCGCACATGGCGGAAGGCCTGCGCCAGATCGCCGCCCTGCCGGATCCCATCGGCAGCATCACCGCCACCAGCGTGCGCCCCAACGGCATGCGCGTGGCGCAGATGCGCGTGCCGCTGGGCGTGATCGGCATCATCTATGAATCGCGTCCCAACGTGACCATAGACGCGGCCGCGCTGTGCCTGAAGTCCGGTAACGCCGCCATCCTGCGCGGCGGCAGCGAAGCCCTCCATTCCAATATCGCGCTGGGCCGCGTGGTACAGACCGGCCTGGCCGCCGCGGGCCTGCCGCAGGACGCGGTGCAGGTCGTCGCCACGGCCGACCGGGCCGCGGTCGGCAAGCTCATCACCATGACCGAGCACATCGACGTCATCGTGCCGCGCGGCGGCAAGGGCCTGATCGCCCGCCTGTCGCAAGAAGCGCGCGTGCCGCTCATCAAGCACCTGGACGGCAACTGCCACGTCTACATCGACGCGGCGGCGGATCCGGACAAGGCGCACGCCATCGCCTTCAACGCCAAGACCTATCGCTACGGCATCTGCGGCGCCATGGAAACCCTGCTGGTCGACGCGGTGGCGGCCGTTTCCATCCTGCCCAGCCTGGCTGCGGCGCTCACCGAGCACGGCGTCGAGCTGCGCGGCTGCCCGCGCACGCTGGCCCTGCTGCCGCATGCCAAGCCCGCCACGGAAGAAGACTGGGCCACGGAATACCTGGGCCCCATCCTGGCCGTGCGCATCGTCGACACGCTGGACGACGCCATCGAGCACATCGCGCGCTGGGGCTCCGGCCATACCGATGCCATCGTCACCGAGGACCTGTCCGCCGCGCAGCGCTTCCAGCGCGAAGTCGATTCCAGCTCGGTGTACGTCAACCTGCCGACCTGCTTCGCCGACGGCTTCGAGTACGGCCTGGGCGCCGAAATCGGCATCTCGACCAACCGCCTGCATGCACGTGGTCCGGTCGGCCTGGAGGGCCTGACCACGCTGAAATGGGTGCTGAGCGGCGAAGGCCAGGTGCGCGGCTGACCCTGGACGCTACGGCGCGCGAAGCCTGACGCGGCCCTGAACACGGGGCCGCGGCAAGCCTTTTACAATACGGTCGGCAATTTTCCGCACGCTTTCCTATCATCCGAACGCGGCACACCGCGTCTTCCCGAGATCCCCCATGTACTCACCCGCCATGGCCATGGCCTTCAGCCTCTTCCTGCTCTGCTTCATCACCTGCACGCTTTGCGGCATCGTGCTGTTCTTCAAGCGCAAGCAGATCAACGCCAAGCTGAAGCACCCGTATCTGCAGCACCGCCCGTTCAATCAGTATCCGCTCGCGATCCAGGCGTCCATCATGCTGGACTATTTCTTCCGCCTGATGTTTCCCGACACGCGTTTCTGGCTGATCGGCAACGCCAACGATCTGCTTCCGCACGTCGATCCGAAGAAGACCCCGCTGGCCCTGAAGTGGCCCATCGTCGGCTTCTGGGGTTCTTGCTGGCTCGGCCTGATCGCCATGATCGTCCTCTGGATCATGTTGTTTGTAGGGGCTTGAGCGCATGCAGATCAAAATCGAAGACTATCCCGGCAGCCTTGATGCGGCGCGCTACCTGATCGCCGCGCGCGTATCCGGCGTCGCCGGCCCGCGCCTGCCCGCCGACTGCCGTCCGCAATCGCTGAACCAGGCCTTCGCCGTGCAGCAACGCACCGCGCAACTGCTGCTTGAGAACCATCAGGACGATATCGGCGCCTGGAAGAGCGCCTTGCCCACGCCCGAGAAAAGCGTGGTCGCGCCAATCTACGCCTCGACCGTCGCCTACGCCGAAGCCGGTCCGGTCGCGGCCCGGACCGCAACGGTGCGCATCGAACCCGAGATCGCGTTCGAAATCGCCCGGGACCTGCCCGCCCGCCCCCAGCCCTACAGCGAAGCCGAGGTGGACGCGGCCATCGGCAGCGCGCGCCTGGCGCTGGAGGTGCTGGGCTGCCGCTATGCCGCCCCGGAACACGCCAGCCTGCCCGAACTGCTGGCCGACCATATGTTCAACCAGGGTCTGGTACTGGGTCCGCGCATCGCCTCGCCGCATGACGCGCCCGGCAGCATGAGCATTACGCTGGCCGTGGACGGCGTCGAAACCGAGCAGCATGCGGGCATCCACCCGAACGACCGCCCCAAGGCGGGGCTGTACTGGCTGGCCAACTTCCTGCGCGAACAAGGCCTGGGGCTGCGCGCCGGCCAGCACGTCATCACCGGTTCCTATGCCGGATTCCTGGACGTGCCCGCCAACCGCGACCTGGAACTCGCCTACGGCGACCTCGGCATCCTGCGCCTGCGCTTCAGCAACCCCTAGCGCCTCGCGCCCGTGCCGACACTGTGCGGTCCGGGCCGACCAGCGCCACGCTAGCGGGCCGCAGGCTCGGCAATATCGATGGGGGCTCCGCCCGCCTCGATGATTTCGCCCACGTCCAGGCACAAATCCTCGCGGTAGCGCCCCGCCACTACCTGCACGCCGATCGGGCTGGCGCCCGCGCCGCTCATGGCGCTGCCCATCGCCACCGACAGGCCCGGCAAGCCCATGAACGGCACGCCGATCTGCGTCATCTGCGCGCGCCAGACGCGGGCGTAGGCCGCATCGCCCTGCAGGTCCAGCTTGTCCGGGAAAGGCAGCTCGGCCGACACGGGAAGCAGCAGCACCGGATATTCCGCGAAGAACAGTTCCCACATGCGCGTCAGTGTGGCGCGCCGCGTCAGCGTCGCCGAAAAACTGGCGAGATCGGCGCCGGCAGCCTTGTCGCGCTGGCCGGCCAACGCAACAAGAGCGCCACGGTCTCCCTCTTTTTCCGCGGCTGCGACCATCGCCTCGTAACCATCAGCCAGCCACATGCGGATCTGCAGATCCGCGGCCTCCTGCATCGGCGGCACCGCGTCCAGCGTGTCCACCGTCCAGCCTGCCTCGCTGAGCCGGCGCGCGGCCTCCTGCAAGGCCTTGACCACGGCGGGCTGGGTATCCATTCCGTCAGGATTCAGGCACAGCGCCGCCCGGCGCGGCGCCTCGGGCCCCGCCAGCGGAGCCGGCACCCACCACGGATCGCGCGGATCCCGCGCAGCCAGCGCGGCCAGGCCCAGTCTCAGGTCGGCGATGCTGCGCCCCAGCGGGCCGGACACCGCAGTCAGTTGCCCGCCGATGGAGCGCTCCGGCAAGGCCGCGTTGTATGCCGCCACGCGCCCCAGCGACGGCCGCAGGCCGTGCACACCGCAGGCGTAGGCCGGATAGCGGATGGAGCCGGCGATATCCGTGCCATGCGCCAGATGTCCGATGCCGGCCGCCACCGCGGCGGCCGCGCCGCCCGACGAGCCGCCGGGCGTAAGCGCCGGATTGCGCGGGTTCAGCGTGTCGCCATGCAGCGCGTTGCCAGTGAACCAGCGCAAGGAAAACGCGGGCGTGTTGGTGCGCCCCAGTATCACGGCGCCCGCGCGCCGCAAATTGTCCACGACCGGGCTGTTCTCGGCCGCGATCACATCCTGCTGCAGGCGTACGCCGTTGGTCGTGGCGTAGCCCGCCTGATCGACGTTGACCTTCACGGTGACGGGCACGCCGGCCAGCGGTCCCGCATCCTCGCCGCGCGCAAGCATGGCATCCACTTGCGCGGCTTGGGCCAGCACATCTTCCGGCCTATGGTCCACCACCGCATTGATCGCGGGATTGACGGCATCCAGCCGCCCCAACGCGCTTTGCGCGGCCTCGCGGGCGGACACTTCACGCTTGCGGATGCGGGCGGCAAGCTCAACTGCGGACAAACGCCAAAGATCGGACACGCGCGACTCCTGAGTCATGGTTGCGTTGATGGGTCAGGCCAACCTTAGCGCCAGCCGCGTCCGCCCACAAGCCGCCGCGCCCCGGCCTGCGCCTACTGGTCCTCTTCGAAGACCTCGACGATGGCGTCGGCCACGGCGCGCACGCGGGCCGTGCGGTTCAGGTCGCCGTGCATCACCAGCCATAGATCGTAGGGTTCGCTGCGGGCAGGCCAGATGCGCACCAGATCCGGGTACTGGGGCGCCATGTGCGTGGGCACCTGGCCTATGCCCAGGCCCGCCGCGACGGCCTCGATGATCATCAGGCCGGAATTCAACTCGACACCCATGCGTCCGTTGCCCGTGGGCTCGCCGCAGAAGGTATCGGACCAGCCCGGCAGCACCGCCTGCTGGTAGGTCACCAGGGTATGCCCCGCGAAGGCCGTACCCAGCCGCGGTTCGCCATGCGCCTCCAGGTAGGCCTTCGAGGCATACAGCCCGACCTCCTTGCGCGCCAGATGCCGGTGGATCAGGTCGGGATTGTCCGGCCTGATGTTGCGGATCGCCAGATCCGCCTCGCGGCGCGTCAGGTTGCTGAGCTGGATCGCCGTGGACAGCGTGACGCGGATGTCGGGATGGTGGGCATGCACGCGCCGGACCGCCTCCATGACGTAGTAGGTGGCGACGGTTTCCGAGGTCGCCACGCGGACCACGCCCGACAGCCGGTGGTCCAGTCCCTGCATCTGGCGCTGCAACTGATCCGCCGCCTGCTCCATGCGCTCCGCCGCCGCGAACGCCAGCTCACCCGCCGCCGTGGGGACATATCCGCCCGGGGTGCGCAGGAATAGCCGCGCGTCCAGCGAGGCTTCCAGCGCCGCCAGCCTGCGCCCGGCCGTGGCCTGGTCGACCTGCAGCAGCGCCGCCGCGCCGCGTAGCGTGCCGACCCGATAGATGGCCAGGAAGATCCTGGCGTTGTCCCAGTCCATGACAGCCTTCTTCAGATGCATTTTTGCATGACTATAAAGCAATTATTCGGCTTTTTTGCATCATTCAAAGCGCCTAAGCTGCAGTCCTCGAAAGCCGCCGCATGCCTCAATCATGAACTCCGCCTGTCCCCATATCCCGGCCCCCTCGCTGGACACGAAGCCAGCCGCCGCTGGTCTGCTGCCGCTCGTCACGCTGGCCATCGGCTTCGTCATGGCCATGCTGGACGTGACCGTCGTCAACGTCGCCCTACCCAGCATCGCGGTCCAGTTCACCGTGCCACTGACGGATCTGGTCTGGATCGTGGACGGCTACACGCTTACCTTCGCGGCCCTGCTGCTGGTGGCCGGGGCGCTAGCCGACCGCTATGGCGCCAAGACGGTCTATCTAGCCGGCATGGGCGTCTTCACCCTGGCGTCCCTGCTTTGCGGACTGGCGCCGAATGCCGACCTGCTGATCCTGGCCCGCATGCTGCAAGGCCTGGGCGCGGCCCTGTTCATGCCCAGTTCCCTCAGCCTGCTGACCCATGCCTACGACGACGAGCAGGTGCGCAACCGCATGCTGGCAGCCTGGTCCGCCATCGTGGCGGTGGCAGGCGCCGCCGGCCCGCTGCTGGGCGGCGTGCTGATCCACCAATTCGGCTGGCGCGGGATATTTCTCATCAACATCCCGCTGGGACTGGCCGGCTTGTGGCTGGCGCGGCGCCGCATCCAGGCCGCGCCGCGCCGGCCGCGCGCGCTCAATCCGCTGAGCCATCTGCTGGGCGTGATCGCCCTGTCGTCGCTGTGCTTCGTACTGATCCAGGGCAATGCCTATGGCTGGTCTTCCAGCCTCATCCTGGGCATGGTTGCCCTCTGCCTGGCCGCCGCCGCGCTGCTGGTGCGGCGCGAGCGCCGCCACGCCGAGCCCATCATCCCGCGCGCCCTGTTCGCGACCGCGCAATTCGCGGCCGCCAACGGCGTGGGCTTTCTGATCAATCTTGCCTCCTACGGCCAGCTTTTCCTGCTCAGTCTGTTCCTGCAACAGGCGCGCGGCACGGACGCCTTGCAGACGGGGCTGCAACTGGTGCCGATGCTGGCGGTATTCTCCATCGGCAACCTGATGTCGGGCCGGATCTCGGCGCGCTGGAACGTCTCGACGGCGCTGCTAGGCGGATTGTCGCTGGCCGCCATCATGAGCAGCATGGGCACTTTCGCTTTCTCGCCGGACATGGACTACTGGCCGTTTGCCGTCGCCGTCGCGCTGTCCAATCTGGGCGTGGGCATCGCCGTACCCGCCATGACCAGCGTGGTCATGCAGGTTTCGGGCAAGAGCCACGCGAACAGCGCCGCCGCGGCGCTGAACGCCAACCGCCAATCCGGCGCCCTGGTCGGGGTCGCACTGATGGGTACCATCCTGCATCTGCTGCCGGACTGGCACGCCAGCCTGCCTGCGGCCTACTGCATCATCGGCGCAAGCTATCTGGCTGCGGTTGCGCTGGTGTGGCGGCATCTGCGCCGCGCCCGCAACGCCTGAACTCCAGCACGAAGGCAGGCGCGGAAATCAGGCCGGCTGCGCTCGCCTCGTTCAAGCGGCCGCGAGTATGGCCACGCCGCGCCCCGCGAAGAATTCCTCGAAAACGGCCAGCGGCAATTCGACATCGGCCTGCGTGCCGGGCTCGCCCGAGGGATTGTGGAAGGTCACCGCGTACGGCGTTGCGCGGGTCACCAGTACCAGGTGTCCGCCTTTCCTGGGCGGTTGCCGCTCGGGCCAGCGTATCCAGGGATGCACGGAGGCCATGAAGTAGGCGGCCTGCGACATCAAGCCAGGCAGTTCTTCCGCGCGCAGATCGACATGCACGCGCGCCGCCAGGCCGAATACCTCGTCCACATAGCGCACGAACGGCGCGTAGATCATGCCTTTGATCTGCTCGCCTTCCACGGTATAGGCGCCATAAGACAAGCTGCCCCGCGCCAGCTCCAGCGTGGGGTAATGCCGCCCGTCGCGTGCCGCCAGCACCATCTTCAGGCAGGCCATGCCGCAAACGTGGCTGGCCCAGCGCCCATACTCGTCCGCATCACGCGCGCCCGAGCCGCGCCACGCAGGATCATCGACCAGGGCCAGCTTGCCCTGGATGATCTCGCTGGCCAGGTGCGCCGACTCCCATTGGCAAAAGTAGGGCACGGCGGATCGATGGGCTGGGGTCGCGTTCATGCAAGGCTCCTGGTTTCCGGAGGCGGAAGGGAGCCGCTATCTTGCCCGTGCCGCCTGCGCGTGGCAACGGGCCGGCGTTTGCTTCACAATGCTTCTATCCGCGCTCACAGGAGACCCGCATGTCCAGCACCGCCACGTCCAACCCGCCCGCCATCCGCCGAGTCGCCATCATCGGCGCCGGCACCATAGGCGCCAGTTGGGCCGCGTTGTTCCTCGCTCGCGGCCTCGAGGTCGTCGTCAGCGACCCGGCCGCCGACGCCGAGGCGCTGACTCGCGCCCGCGTGCAGGCCGCATGGCCCGTGCTGACAGAGCTCGGGCACGTGCTGCCCCACGCCTCGGCCGAGGCCCTGCGCTTCGAGCCGGACCTGGAGGCCGCGCTGGCCGGCGTGGACTTCGTGCAGGAAAACGCGCCCGAGCGCGAAGACTTCAAAACCGCGCTCTTCGCGCGCATGGACGCCGCGCTCCCTGCGCACGTCATCGTGGCGTCGAGCTCGTCCGGCCTCATCATGAGCCGCCTGCAATCGCAGTGCCGCCATGCCTCGCGCTTCGTCATCGGGCATCCGTTCAATCCGCCGCACCTGATCCCGCTGGTCGAGGTGGTAGGCGGCACCCAGACCTCCGCCGACACCATCGACCGCTGCATCGCCTTCTACCGCAGCCTGGGCAAATACCCCATCCGCCTGAACAAGGAAGTGCCGGGTCACATCGCCAACCGCCTGCAGGCGGCCCTGTGGCGCGAAGCGATACACCTGGCGGCCGAGAACGTGGCCAGCGTCGCCGACATCGATGCCGCCGTATCGCAAGGCCCCGGCCTGCGCTGGGCGTTGTTCGGTCCGCACATGACCTTCAATCTGGGCGGCGGCGCGGGCGGCCTGGCCAATTTCATGGACCACCTGCTGGGTCCGGTACAAACCTGGTGGGACGACCTGGGAGCACCCGAGGTCACTCCCGAGCTGCGGCAGCGCCTGATCGAAGGCGTCAACGCCGAAGCAGGCCAGCGCAGCATCGCCGACCTGGTCCAGACTCGCGACGCCCAGCTCACCGCGCTGCTCAAAGCGCTGCAACGCTGACGCGGCAGCAGTCAATGGCAGCAACACGAGGCGAATGCGCCCCATAGTCCATCAAGCCGGCTGACAGTAGCCGGCCATTCCATCGCAGGATTCCTCCGCATGATCTCCGTAACGCATGAAACCGCCCATTCCCGCTACACCGCCACCGTTGATGGCGTCTTGTGCGTGCTCGACTACCAGCTACAAGGCAACACCATGGCCATCACGCACACCGGCGTGCCCAGCCAGGTAGGCGGCCGCGGCATCGCCGCTGCGTTGACCAAGTACGCGCTGGACGACGCGCGCACCCGGGGCTGGAAGGTGCGGCCCTTGTGCTCGTACGCCGACGCCTATGTCCGCCGGCACCCCGAATACAGCGATCTGCTGGCCTGAGCGGCTTCGGCGTTTCGTACCGTGACCAAGCCATCCAAGCTCCCGGCAGCAGCCTGTCCCTGCGGCGGCCCCAAGCCTTATTCCGAATGCTGTGGCCGCTGGCATGAAGGGCCGCAGGCGATGCAGGCACCCACCGCCGAGGCGCTGATGCGCTCGCGCTACAGCGCCTTCGTGCTGGACAAGTTGCCCTATCTGTTGGCGACCTGGCACCCGAGTACCCGCCCCGCGTCTCTCGATCCCAATCCGCCCGACCTGAAATGGCTGGGACTGGCAATCAAGCAAACCGGCAGCCAGGACCCTGAGCACGCAACCGTGGAGTTCGTTGCCCGCAGCCGCCAGGCCGGCCGCGCCCATCGCCTGCATGAACTCAGCCGCTTCGTGCGCGAAGGCGGACTATGGTTCTACGTGGACGGCGACCTGTACTGACCATCCCCGACACTCCCGGACCGCGCCTTTCCCAACCCAAATACTCCAAAAACAGACATGAACCACGATCCTCGCCACGCCGAAGCGCTCTTTCACTCTGAAGCCGTCGCGGCATTGCGCGCCGACCTCGCGCTCGCATTGCGGGCGGCGGCAGCGCATGGCCTGGGGGAAGGCGTCTGCAATCACTTCAGCGTGGCCCTGCCAGGAGACTCGGAGCATTTCCTGCTCAACCCCCGCGGGCTGATGTGGCATGAAGTGCAGGCGGATGACATCGTGCTGATCGATGCTCAGGGCAACAAGCTTGCGGGCCGCCATGCGGTCGAACCCACGGCCATGTTCATCCATGCCGCCATCCACCGCATCGCCGGCAAAGCCTGTGTGCTGCATACGCATATGCCTTACGCCACGGCCCTGACGCTCACCTCGGATCGCGCGCTCGATACCACGCTGTCCCAGAATGCCATGCGCTTTCATGGTCGCCTGGCCATTGATGAGCACTACAACGGCCTGGCCCTGGACGTAAGCGAAGGCGAACGCATCGCTCACGCGATGCAGGGCGCTGATGTGGTTTTCCTTGGCAACCATGGCGTCGTCGTCTGCGGCGAACGGCTGGATTACGCCTACGACGACCTGTTTTTCCTGGAACGCGCCTGTACCGCCCAGGTGCTGGCGCAATCCACCGGGCGCCCGCTGGTGCCGGTCAATCCCGAACTCGCGGCCAAGGTTGCGGCACAAGTGCAAAGCGAACGGCTGCAATCCGAATTGTTCTTCGCTGCCTTGCGGCGCCAATTGCCCTAGCCGCTCTTAACGGCGCGTCCAAAACAAAACCCCTCACAGGAGCATCCTGCGAGGGGTTTTTCATTGGGGTTTGCGGAACCTGCGAAGCGCATTCTCAGCGCGGCGCCACAAAGACAAAACCCCACAGGGGTTACCTGTGGGGTTCTGCGGAATAAAAGCTTGACGATGACCTACTTTCACAGACGTCCGTCCACTATCATCGGCGCAAAGTCGTTTCACTGTCCTGTTCGGGA
>NZ_JCBAMT010000112.1:0-19643 GCF_059760445.1 Achromobacter sp. D7-1
GCCGTGCACAAGGTGCACGGCTACGGACCGTTCCTGATGAGTCGGCACGGCCCTATACGATCAGACCAATTCGCTCTTCGTATAGGGTGTGTGCTGACTCTTTCAGAACATGCTTTGCTTGCTTACCGTCAGACAAAGGTGTACGAGCAGATCTTGTTGCCCGCAGGGTCACGCAGGTAGGCCGCATAGGCACCCGGCAGGTGACTGCGCGAGCCAGGTTTGCCCTCGTCGGTGCCACCGGCCGCAAGCCCAGCGGCATGGAAGGCATCCACTTCGGCGGGCGTGGCGGCAGCAAAGCCGACCGTTACGCCATTGCTGGACGGCGCTTCACCATTGCCAGGGCGGGCGATGATGAAGGCCGGCTTTTCGCGGCCGTAAAGCACCCAGCCGCTACCGAAGCCGCCAAGGTTCTTGACGCCAAGGGCGCCCAAGGCTGCATCGTAAAAAGCAACCGACTTTTCGATGTTGACTGCGCCGAGAAAGACGTGCGAGAAAATTCCGTCACCGGAAATAACAGGAGTGGCCATGATGAGTTTCCTTGATGTTTGATGTTGAATGGTTAGGGGGTTAATAATGGATAACGGTCCGGATGGATTTGCCTTCGTGCATCAGATCGAAAGCTTCGTTGATTTCGTCAAGTCCCATGGTGTGGGTGACGAACGGGGCGAGATCGATTTCTCCCTTCATCGCGTCTTCCACCATGCCGGGGAGCTGGGTGCGTCCCTTGACACCACCGAAAGCCGAGCCCTTCCAGGTCCGGCCAGTGACCAACTGGAACGGACGGGTCGAGATTTCCTTGCCGGCACCGGCGACGCCAATGACGATGGATTGGCCCCAACCGCGGTGGGCCGCCTCCAGCGCCGAACGCATCACGTTGACATTACCAATGCACTCGAAGGTGTGGTCAACTCCCCAACCTGTCATCTCAATAAGGACTTCGTGAATGGGCTTGTCGAAGTCCTTCGGGTTGATGCATTCGGTAGCGCCGAACGTCTGGGCCAGCGGGAACTTGGCCGGATTGGTATCAATCGCAATAATGCGACCTGCCTTGGCCTGACGCGCACCCTGAATCGCAGCCAAACCGATGCCACCGAGGCCGAAGACTGCTACCGAGTCTCCCGGTTGCACCTTGGCCGTGTTATGAACGGCACCGATGCCGGTGGTGACACCGCACCCAAGTAGGCAGACGTGCTCCGGATTGGCGTCCGGATTAATCTTTGCCAGCGATACCTCGGCAACGACCGTGTACTCGCTGAACGTGGAGCAGCCCATGTAGTGGAAAAGCGGCTGACCGTTGTACGAAAAGCGAGTCGTTCCATCGGGCATCAAGCCCTTGCCTTGGGTTGCACGAACAGCAACGCAAAGGTTGGTCTTGCCGGACTTGCAAAAGAGACATTCGCCGCATTCGGCAGTGTAGAGAGGAATGACGTGGTCGCCAGGCTTCACACTGGTAACGCCTTCACCCACTTCCACAACAATGCCCGCACCTTCATGACCCAGAACGACCGGGAACAGGCCTTCGGGGTCATCGCCCGACAAGGTAAAGGCATCGGTGTGGCAAACGCCGGTATGCGTGATCTTGACGAGCACTTCACCCTTGCGAGGCGGCTCGACGTCAATTTCGACGATTTCCAACGGCTTCCCAGGTCCGAAAGCAACTGCTGCACGTGATTTCATGATGTCGTTTCCTTTACTAAGTTGAGATCTTCCTTGCCGACTCGGTGCTGGCTACGAAGACAGGGGACGAGGGGAAGAGAAGGGTTCGTCAGTCGATTGTTTCTACGAATCGGTCTTTGACTTCACTCTGAGGGACGCTTTCCCCAGATAGCTTGCCAGCACCGCTGCCATCAATCCGTTAACCGCGCCGCCGATGACTGTCGGAGTCCTTCTCAAGCTCGCGAGACGATATTACTATACTCCAGTCCAGTATAGGAAGGGGGGGTGTAAAAAAAATTTTGGACAGGTCCGAGCACCTTCATGCTAGTCCTGTCCTATCTCTTCAGGGACATTTTGTTGCAACATGAACGGCGGAACCCGCCGCGCGCTGGGCGATTTTCTGGCCTCAAGAAGCAAATGTCCTCTTCCGTGGCAGACAGACGGTTGTTCAATCCTTGGCCGGGGCATACGCGCCGCTGCGGATCGTAGGTGTGGGACAAGGGGGGGATTTTGGCTATCCCTGTCGGCACGCTTGGGATCACGTGGGCGTGGAAGCGTGCGGCGCCGCAGTGCGGGGAGGGACTTGATTGGGAGCGAATCGAACCGATCCGCCCTGCGTTAGCGATGGCTTACGGCTTGGCGGCTCCGCTGGCGCAAGGCGGGGCATTGGCGGCTGAGGGGCGCCAACCACGCTACGCACTGTCTGTGAGCCATCTACTGGCTAAATTGCCCAGGGGGCAAGCTCAGCGCGACCTGGCTTACGTGCTGATGAGCAGCAGAACGCTGGCACCTCGGGCTCGTCGGATGCATGCGAATGGTAAAACGTGCGTTGTTGAGTCAGAATTCAACTGCGGCGTCGGCGAGCCGACGTTGACTCAACGCAGATAGGATCGGACGATTGCGACGGCTTCATCGATAGACTTGCTTTGGGAGGCATTCCGGGCGTCGCTGCCGGGAAGCTCCTCACGCAAGTAGCTTTCTAGGACAGTAGCCATCAAGCCATTGACCGCTCCACGAACTGCTGCAAGTTGCTGAAGAACCGCCGGGCAATCGGCGCCTTCTTCGAGCGCTAGCTCGAGGGTCGAGACTTGCCCCTTGATGCGTCTGATTCGAGTTAGGGCTTTTTGCTTCTCTTGTGGACTGTAAGGCATCAAATGCTCTCTATGGGATTACACCTATTTACACTATACCCTACTGCCCCATAGTACGGCCAATAGAGAGAAATTGGCTTTAGTACACCCCCCGCTCGCGATCTGGACCAGCGAGGCTGCACTTGTGCCGCGCCGCACAATTTAGGTCCGATGCTACTTGAAGCTGCGAAACCCACGCGAGCAATTTGCAACCGCACGTCGCCGCGGTTTGTCAGCTACCTCTCAGGATGGCGGTTTGACTGGCTTCAACGAATAAATCGAAGTCATCCGTGGTCTGGCGCTCCAATCGCAATTGTTCGTCCAGTGAGTTTCTGGAGAGTGTCTCGAAGAGTTCCTGGCGTTCCACGCTTAAAGGCCAAGCTCGGAATGCCTCAGCATGCTGTTGGCTCTGACGTAGCGCAAAACGATTGAAACTTTCATCGCGTTCGTTCATTGCTGCCAGCACTTGAGCGGATGGGGTGAGGGACGGATAGTCGACCTTGGTCTCCTGTGCGGAAAGGGTGTGGCGGTGCAACTGGCCGCCATGCGCGCAATCAAGCAAGTCCGCGACTGGCGTCATGCGGGCCAACAACTCGTGCGACCATTCCTGCAGGGAGACAGGCTTACCGCCACGATGGAGTTCTAAGGACGGGCGCCGCCCAGATTTGGCAACACGCAGTATATTTTCGGTACTCTGACGCCGTTCCTCGCCCTCCAGCGGCGGGCTGTTGTCCAGTGCACAGAAAAGCAGAAACACGTCCAAGAATCGCGCTTGGGGCGCATCGATGCCCATAGGTAAAAATGGATTGATGTCCAGGCAGCGTACCTCCACGTACTGAACGCCACGGACGTTTAACGCTTGCAGCGGTCGCTCTCCGTCTAATGGGATGCGTTTGGGGCGAATGTGTGCGTAATACTCGCTCTCCAGTTGCAGGATGTTTGTGTTGAGCTGCACTCTCTCGCCGTAGACGTGTGTCCCGATGTTCCCATACGGCTGATACGGCGTTTGCACCGCCATACGTATGCTGTCGACGTAGCCAGTCAAGCTGTTGAGGCACGGGTCAATGGTCGCTTGGGCGCGACTTTGATAGCCCAGGTCACTCATGCGTAAGCTCGTGGCGAAGGGTAGATACAGGGTTGCCGCGTCGAACCGTTCGAGCTCGTCGGAACCGGCGCTCAGGAAGCCGTCGTTCAGAGCAGGAGACGCACCGAAGAGGTAGATCAAGAGCCAGCAGTAGCGCTGAAAGTTGCGAATCAACGCCATGTATGCTGAAGACTGGTATGCATGACCACTCTCATTCAAATCTTCAGCTTGGTGCAGCAATGGCCAAACGGCCTCGGGTAGCGAGAAGTTGTAATGAATGCCCGCGATGCATTGCATGGCACGGCCATAGCGCAGGCCCAGCCCCCTGCGGTAGACGTTTTTAAACCTGCCAGCATTCGAACTCCCATATTCGCCGATAGGAATTTCATCGTCCGTAGGAAGGACGCAAGGCATCGAAGAGCTCCACAGGTACTCGGCGTCGAGTGCGGAATACACAAAGCGGTGGAGCTCGTCCAGCTCCTTGAGCACCGGAGTGGGGGCGTTCCTAGCCGCGGTTACGAACTCCAGTAGGGATTCGGAGTAGTCCGTGGTAATCAGTGCATGGGTCAATGCTGAGCCTAGAGCTTTTGGGTGGGGAGTTCGCGCCAACGATCCGTCCTGGGTCACCCGCAAACACTCACGCTCTATACCCCTGAGACACTGGCTCAGTAACGGGGAGTTGTCTTTGATCAGGTTTAGGCGATGCTGCAATAATGCGCCCGGTACTGGTTTATGCATGCGGAAATTTCTCTGCTCAATGGTTGTGTGCATTGTGAGAAAGCATGTTCACGGATGCCACCAAGACGAGGCCGATCACGAGTCCGATCACTTGAACAGTGGCATCCTTAGGTGTGCGGCGCTGCTGCAGTTGGGGGATCAGGTCGGCCAGCGCCACATAGATGAAACTGCTACTCGCTAGAGCCATCAGGTATGGCTGCCAATGCAGTAAGCTTCCCAAAAGTAGGTACCCTGTCACACCGCCCAAGGCGGTCATGGCGCCAGAAAACGAGAGCTTTAGCAGCGCCGCACTGCGACGATTCGTCTGACGCAGTACGACAAGATCGCCCATGTGATGAGGTATTTCGTGCACAAGTACGGATATTGCGGCAATCGCGCCTAATCGAACATCTGCCACGAAGATTGATGCAATCAGCACTCCATCTCCGAAGCAATGCACTCCATCACCAGTCAGCAACGACCATCCTCGCCCTTTGTGAGAGTGGTTTACATGACTGTGTTCATGGCCGTGATGCCACAACTCGCCCTTGCTCAGTAGAAAGAAAAAAACTACTCCGATCAGTAGAGTAAGAAGTAGTTCGTGTGCATCCACGTGGCTCTCTAGCGCCTCGGGTAGCAAGTGGGTGAAGCTGGTCGATAGAAGTGCGCCGGCTGCCAGGCTCAGCATCCCTTGCTGCGTGTAGCTACCCTGACTGTAGGCACGTCCAACCTGCGCAACCAACATGTCGGCGATCAGTACGCTACATATCCCTGCAATCGATGTGGCAAGGGTGATGATGATGATCAATGACATAAATGCGTTCTCTCAAGTGGGCACCAGCCCAAGAAGGCGGCTCAGCCGATTGCTAGGGTGCGGGCCATGCGTATCCGAGCTTCTTCCGGCAACGGATCTTCAGATGCGAAATACTATACTAGGGTAGAGTATCTGGCAAGTGGCTAAGGCGGAGGTGGATGCTCCAGGGGGGAGGAGCACAATGTGCGCTCTATGGATGCGGCACAAGGCTTCGCTGACGCGTTACGCGTAGGGGATTGGGCTAGCAGAGGAAAGTCAGGCTCTCCTCGCGACCGTGCACGCGCCTGCCGAACTCGCCGTTAGGTTCGGAGGCTAGACAGTGCGCAGAACGTCATCCGCCACTGCTAGTGTCTGGACCGCAGCCCCAATGCCCGACTTCGGTCGCGGTGCACTGGATGGTTCAGACGGTGTCGCGGGACATGTCAAGTTCGGACCGGATGGGGCTTTCGAGAGGCGGCCTTTAAAAGGGGGGGCAAAGAATAGATGACTTGTTCTATGCTTCTTACATGAATAGGCGACCGTCCGCTCGTGAGAATTGAACGAAGATCGGTCGTTGTCGATTACATCGATTGCAGCGATCGACAGTTACATGTAAATGAACTGTCTGTACAAAGAATCCAAGTCGCGACGAATCTCTTCCACGCGTTGTTCGTCGCCACTCTCAGTGAGTTCCAACAGATCTTGTTCTTTGGAAGTGATTCGCGCGCAGAGATCAGATAGGTTCTCGCAGAAAGCAGCAGAATGAACTGTCTGCTCCAGGGTGTCGGTTTCATCTGCGGCTAGCTTACGCGCTGAGGAAATTGGAGAAATCCCATTTTCTTCATTGAAGGCCATTTGCCGAGCTCTGCGCATATTTGTTTCATCAATCGCTTGCTTCATCGCCGGGGTCACGACGTCGGCATACAAGATGGCCTTTCCATTTTCATTCCTGGCAACTCGGCCAATCATCTGGATGAGTGCTTGGGCCGAGCGCAAAAAGCCTGCGTGGTCCGCATCTAGAATGGCGATTAAGGAAGCCTCCGGAATGTCGAGTCCCTCCCGCAGCAGACTGATGCCAATCAAGACATCGAAATCACCTGCGCGGAGGCCGTTGATAATCTCAGTGCGGTCTTCCGCTTTTATATCCGAATGCATGTATCGCACTCGAATTCCTTTGTCGGTCAGGAAGTCGTTTAGATTCTCCGCCTCAACCTTTGTCAGCGTGGTCACCAATACACGGTTGTTCATCTTTACGCACTTCGATATTTCCTCCAACAAGTCATCTATGCACTTTTGAACCTTCCTTACTTCCACGATAGGGTCGAGCAGCCCCGTAGGCCTGATAATTTGCTCAACGACCCTGCCATTTGATACCTTCAATTCGTACGCACCCGGAGTGGCTGAAACAAAGATAGTTTGAGGCTTAATTTTTTCGAACTCATGAAAGCTTAGCGGCCTGTTGCTCTTCGACGACGGTAAACGGAATCCGTACTCGATCAGCGTTTCCTTACGGCTCTGATCACCCCGATACATCGCGGATATCTGGGGAACCATGACATGGGATTCATCGACAAAGAGAAGCCCATCCTTTGGGAGGTAGTCCAGCAGTGTAGTTGGGGGAGTGTCTGCGCCGCGACCGTTCAGATAGCATGAATAATTCTCCATCCCGGAGCAATAGCCCATTTCCCTCATCATCTCAACGTCATTGGTAATGCGTTCGTACAACCTATTGGCTTCGACGAGGCGGTTGTCTCTGTTCAATTCGGCCACCCGTTCCTCCATCTCAGCGAGTATGCGCTTAGTAGCAGGTTCTATTTTATTTTTAGGCGTCGCAAATAGCGTTTTGGGCGAAACCAGATAATTATCTATTTCGCCTAGCTTTTTGCCGGTAAGCGGGTCTATCCATTGAGCCGAGTCAATGGAGGCATTGAGAAGTTCAACCCGCACTGCTCTATGCTCAGAATCAGCAGGGAAGATGTCTATCACATCGCCACGAACACGATATGTCGCGCGCTTTAGGTTGCGTTCGGAGCGATCATATTGCAATAGATTTAGGCGATGAATTAGTTCTCTTTGTTTTATCTTGATTCCATGGGCCAGAGGAATCTGTAGTGCTCTGTATCCATCGGGATCACCTAATCCATAGATTGAAGATACCGAAGCAACAACAATTACATCGCGGCGTTCAATTAGGGATTTTGTTGTCGACAATCGAAGCCGCTCAAGATGGTCATTGATTGCCGAGTCCTTTTGAATGAAGCGATCGCTGTCGGGAACGTAAACTTCAGGTTGAAAATAGTCGTAATAGGAAACGAAGTACTCAACGGCATTCTCTGGAAAAAAATGCCTCATTTCGCTATAGAGCTGCGCGGTAAGCGTTTTATTAGGCGCCAATATCAGGGTGGGCCGTTTGAGACGATGAATCAGATTTGCCATCGTGAACGTCTTGCCAGACCCTGTAATCCCCTTCAGGGTCTGATGAGTGGCGCCTCCCTCTACGTCCGCTATTAGGCGCGCTATCGCCTCTGGCTGGTCTCCTGCCGGCGTATAGCTGGAGTGCATGATGAACATCCCGCGTGACATGAGATATCTCCTGATGGATCAACTTCAGTTGAAGTGCCGTGATGGCCATATGAGAAAGATCGTTCGCGACAAGGGTAGGAGGATTGCCATCGATCGACCTGCTGTCCGATCTAAGGATAGGCTTCCAATGTGCGATAGTCCATCACCGTGTCCTTCAGCGTGGTCAGGTGGAGCACTCTACGAGTACCTGGCGCTTGAACTTCACGCATGGCAATTGCGCATGGTGGCGCATGCCTGGTCAGCTTGTTGACAGACTCAACGGAATTGGCGCACTGACCGGCCTATCCTCGCAGCGGCGGTATCTCAATGAAGAGAGTGTGCTGCCACAACCTCAAGCGGAGCCGTCTGGAAATATATGCATTTAAAGGTGTTCAATCTCGACATCTGGCCATTTGTCGGCGAGGTATTCCGCAACGAGGCGTCGATGGCAGTGGTGAGGCTTATCTTCGCTGCAAAGTAAGCAAGCGCCATCAATTTTCTCCTTTTCTATTAACTCAATCTTTCTGGATACCATAAGATCCAAGAATTTCTTGGCGTAGGTCTCCCAGTCACCCCGCTGTATTTTGTATTCTTGGAACATTTCCTTGGTTGGGGCGAGTGCTGGTAGATGCTCGTATTCCATTCCGCACAGTGCCTCGCAAAAATATCTGAGGTCTTCACGTTTTGCAAAGCCGGCAAGTTGCGATCGGTTGTTCAGACGAACATCGATCAGCCGTCTGGCGCCAGAAGTACTCAACTTCGTGAAGAAGGAGCGCGCAGAAGTCTTCGTAAATCCGATCGTAAATATTTTCATCTGTCTTACACCCTTTTGTTGCGGAGCAATGCCGCTGAAAAGACATTGACCTTCTATCCTAAGGGTTTGCTGTGAGCAGTGGGTTCAATCGATAGGGGGCACGGCGCTGTAGCTCGCGGTAAGTGGGGCCACGTCGCATTGGACATGCGTCCGTGCATCCAGAATCTCCGCCCTCTCAATAGGTTCAACCCTGCTCGACTAGAAACTGACTCGTGGTTTGGGTTGACCGCTCGATCTTGTCTCTCTCGTTACAGGGATCCGCTGCTAAGCTATCCTGTTCGCGCGTCGAGCATGAGTGGAGGCGGAAAGCCCTGACAGTCCAACTTTTGGTCGGCGCGGCGCTACGACGATTGTGGCTGTACAAGATGCGGGCGCGTGATGGATGAAACAGCGCAATAGCATTGCACCCCTCCGCGTGGTAGAGAGCAGCAGGAGAGCAATTCACGGTCCGACCCTACGCACTCCAGTGGCGACGCGGCTGAATGTCCGATCTATAGCGACATAGTCAACTCTAGCAGAAGAAGGCCATATGATCGTAAGGAACTTTGAGTACCTGCTGGCCTTGTATCGTGAGGGTCATTTTGGCAACGCGGCAAGGAGCTGCAATGTTTCTCAGCCCACTCTTTCCTCGGGTATCAGACAATTGGAGGAGGATATGGGTGTCGAGATCGTACGTCACGGACGACGATATGACGGACTCACGTCTGAAGGGATGCGTGTTCTGGCTTGGGCTCAGCAAATGTACGACGACTGCAAAGGCCTGGAGCGCGAACTTTCTGCATTACGGCTGGGCATGGAGGGGCACTTTCGGCTTGGGGTTCTTCCTGGGACCTCAGCCATCGCACCGACGCTAAGCGTTGCGCTCGCCGAAAAAATTCCGCGGCTTCACCAGTCAATTAACGTCTCCAACGCTCCGTCGCTGCTCCAGGCGATTCGAGATAACGAGTTGGATATGGCGCTAATGCATCTTGACAACTTACCTAAGGAGGGCTTCGACACGCATCTTCTTTATCGAGAGCGGCTGTTCCTCTTCCTGACGGCACGAGCAAAACAGCCTCGGGCTGTGACATGGGAGCAGGTGCTAAACAGGCAACTCTGCTTGTTGAAGTCCGCAGTCGCGGAGGCTGTTGAAGAAAAATTGACGCAATGTATCGCGCAAACCATACATACTGAATCGATGGAGGTGCTGGCGGCACAATTGGCGGCTGGAAAATACTCAGCTGTCCTTCCTGAATCTCTTGCCAGCCGGCTCGCGGATATTCCAAATCTACGCGCCATCGCGATCGTGGGGCCAATATCGCATTCCAGTGTTGGCTTTGTCGCGCGGAAAAACGCTTTCGACTCAGCACCATCGCGTGCGTTGCTCGAAATGGTACATACCCCCGAGCTGGTCACCTCTCTACGAACCGTCATGTCGGTTTACCGTCGCTTTCAATCCAAAGCAGATGCATCCGATCATGATCAAGAATAGGATGATGTGCAGTGCTAGCCATCGATATGGACTCATGACCGGCGATGTGTTGACGTCCGATTTCTGACGATTTGCGGGCTATGTTGAAGAGTGTAGCCGGTCCGTGAACTGACTTAGATAGACAGCGCCTATCTCCACATAGATTTTTCCAGTTTGACCAACTGAGAGCACAGTCCGATCCTTTGCTAACCGCGAAGGGAGAGCGGGCCACCGTTGCCGTAACACAGCAGCGCTCGTTCCTCATGAGAGCGGTAAATGTCGTTTCCTACTTCAACCCGGAGATGGAAGCATAAACGCGCAAGAGGTGACGAAATGGCTCCAAACGGTAATCGTATCGTGACTTTCGAGCAGCCCCTGGAAATGAAGGTGAATACCTTCAAGTTCCCGGAGCTGGTTACACCCCAAGGCAAGAATGCACCGCACGGCGCAATTCTTAAAATCGTTACTACGAACATCTGCGGCAGTGACCTCCATATCTATCGCGGTTCATTTGCGGTTCCCAAGGGCATGACTATGGGACACGAAATGACCGGGGAAGTGATTGAAGTTGGTCCGGATGTGGAAGTTGTAAAGAAGGGAGATATAGTTTCTGTCCCCTTCAATGTGGGTTGCGGGCGTTGCTATAACTGCAAACATATGCGTTCGGACGTTTGCGAGAACACCAATCCCGAAATCGACTGCGGTGCTTATGGGTTCAATCTCGGTGGTTGGGCCGGCGGTCAAGGCGACTATCTATTCGTACCCTACGCAGATTTCAACCTCCTACGCTTTCCGGACAAGGATGCTGCGATGGAGAAGATTCGCGACTTGACTCTGCTTTCCGACGTATTGCCCACCGCGTTCCATGGCTTTGCGGGCCCTGACTGGCCTGCCGCTCCCGCATATATCGTTGGCGAAAACGTCCTGATTTTCGGCGCTGGGCCGGTCGGCCGAGCCGGTGCTGCCTGCGCGAAGCTTCTTGGCGCCGGTGCCATTATCGTTGCCGATTACATTCAGGAGCGACTGGATCTTCTCAAACCTTACGGCGTGGAGACGATCAATCTCTCTGACGGTGTGCCGATCGAGGAGCATCTTGAACGTATTACCGGCAAGCGCGAGGTCGATCGCGTGATTGATTATGTCGGTGTGGACTGCCGGGGCTTCGGTGCGGACGCAGACAAAATCGTGGAGAGCGCCGTCACTAATGCGATGTTGAAGTACGTGCGCTTCGGTGGCATGACCAGTACTGTCGGTGTGTATTGCGCAAATCCGATCTCGAAGGATCCCAATGCCAAAAAAGGTCACATGGATCTGGAATGGTCCAATGCCTGGATCAAATCTCCGCGAATGTCGGCAGGTCAATCGCCGACGGCCAACTACAACCACGCTCTAATGCGCGCGATACTGAATGATCGTATGCCCTATCTCACACCGATGATGAACATTAAGTTTATAAAACTGGAAGACGCGCCGGACGCATATAAGGAGTTCGACGCTGGCTCGGCGTACAAGTACGTCATTGACCCACATGGTTCAGTAAGGCATTGATATCCGTGCATGCTCGAAGTACCAGAATGTCTCGCGTTTCATCTTCGAGACCTTCTGGTACGAAGTGCCGCTGACATAGCGACTGGAGAAGGTGTTCCTTCTTCGCGCGCTTCGACATGCTACACAAGGCGGTCACTATCAATAAACGGGCTGCGGGACGTGGATGTTGCGGGTTCGACTCGAATGGCTGCTACCTGCTGACAATGATAGAGGCGAATACAAGTGCGGACACGACGTTGGCCAGGTCCCCCGCTTCCTCCGCGCCGAAGAAACCTTATCGCGCCTCATCCCATAGACCCACGCAATAACCTGGCAGTCGGATTGCCATGGTCTACACAGTTCCTTCCTTTTGACGCCCCGAAGCTTCAGAAGATGACGCTGAACGAGGTTGCGAACATCCTAAAAGGCCCCCGAAAGGACGGCGGTTTATCGAGAGACGAGCTCGCCGATCGCCCGGTGCCGTTAGCTCGACTGTGACTCGCACGTAGCCAGTTTTTCGTGGAGCTACAGGTGCACGGCGGGCTTCCTGGATCACGAGTCGAGAGAGTGCCTTCTTGGCCCGTAAGCCAGCGCTCTGGCAAATTCGTAACGGATTTCCTCCAGATCCGAGCCAACCGCGCAGAAGACTGCGATGAACCATTCTGTTGGGGCGTCACTTCAATTCGTGCGTCGCTTCTTTCGGCCTCCACGGCCGGGAAGATTCCAAGCCAATATCTAGTGCCGCGGTCTTCTCTTCCAGTCGGTCCACCACTCCGGCAAGCTTTCCTGCACTGTCCGTGTATATTTCCGCTTCATGTCGCGCCCGGGAAATCGCAACGTAGTAGACGTCGCGTTGCGTGGTTCGGCTGTAGCTCTCGGAGTTAATTAATGCTCGGTCGCAAGTGAGGCCCTGCGCACTATGGCTAGTGGTTGCGTAGGCGCGGTCCAGATGCAATGGCGCCGACCGGGCGTCCAGGATCAGACGCCGGCCGCCGCCGCCGATTGTCACTGTCGTGGGAGTGACCGCGAGCACCTCAAACCTGGCGCCGTTGGCCAGGTCTAGCTGAGCGTTATGCCGAGTTACGCGGACCCAGTCGCCAGCGGCCAGTTCCGCCTTCACGGGTTCGTACACGGAGATCTTCGCTGCCCGAGCAGGATTGAACGTCGTTCGCTCCCCGGTGACGATGTGCTCCACTACCAGGTCCGTAGCCTTCTCCGGACGAACGCCTATCACTCTGTACATCTCACCCTGCTTGAGGTTGCCGGTCTTGTAATCTCGTTCAGGCTGGATGACGTCGCCGGCGACGTAGTACTTTGCTACTCGGCGCTCGGCTTGCGTCGTGTCCCGCCGAGTAAGCATGCTGAACTCGAAACCTCGTCCGGCCAATCCGAGCGCTTGATGAGTGGCTTCGTTGAGTGCGTTGCGAGAGACGTTAGTGCCGGTCACGATGAGGGTTTCCCGTCGCTCATCAGGATTGAACGAAGCGTACCGAGTGGCGATGGCGTCATAGCGCGCCGCGTCCACGTTGATAGTGTGAACTGCCCCCAACTTCTGTTCAAGGATGCCCAAGGAACTCGAGGCATCCCCTACAGCCGCCAATTCGACCGCAGCCTTCAGCTCCGGAGATTTCTGGCGGATGATGTCCCCCATCAGGACGGTGGCCATGCCCTTGACCTGCAGCTGGTGGAAGGGGCGTCCGGCTTCGATTGCCTTGGTCTGCCCGGTGTCGCCGAGCATGACTATTCGGGCGCCATCCGCCTCGGCCATCTGCATAAGCCGTTCCATAATGCGCGACGGCACCACGCCGGCTTCGTCGATGACCAGCACCGTCTTCGTATCCAACTTGAAGCGGTCCCGTTGACGCGCTTCCAGAACGGACGCTACCGTGCGGGCCTCCATGCCCAGCTCGCGCAGAGCCTCAATCTGCTTTCCATAGGAGGCAACGGCCTTGACGGTGTATCCCGCCGACTCCGCGGCCTCTTTGACCTTGGCCAGCATATGCGACTTCCCAGTGCCGGCCAGTCCTTGGACTCCCACGAAGCGGTTCGGCGTACTGAGGATCAACTCAGCGGCAGCGAGTTGGCCGGGCATTAGCGAGCGGCCATCGAGCACCAGCTTGGCCGCTGTTGCTGTCAGGATCGGCTGGACCTGATCGCGTCCTTCCCGCTCGATCTGCAAAATCCGCTTCTCGCGCTCGCGCGCGATCTGCGTTGTGTACTTGGCGCCTGTCGGAACAATCTCGCCGCGTGCGATCGACTTGCGGACCTGTTCCTCTGCGTGCTTCTTACCCATGCCACCGACAACCAGGCGCTCAGTCCAGTCGGACCGACTCATGCCTGCGCCTTCACGATTCCGTGCATGGCGGTACTCGAGTTTGCCGAGAATGAGGTGGCCACTGTCCAAAGAGCGTTTGACGGCCGCCTTCAGCTCCTTCAACCCGATGCCCGTTCCGTGTGCCCGGCGAAGGGCTGTTTCCAACATCTCCTTTCCGTCCATCACGGACTCACGTTCTGTGTGGTGTTTGATCGCCCAGCGAATGGACTGATCGGCGATCAGCGCCGCGGCTTCGGGAGATAGTTCGCCCGGCGGCCCCATCTGTTTGCCCTTCTCGTTCGGCGCCTTCGAGCGACTGAAGTCGATTCCAAGCTCCTTCGCCTGTGCCTCCCAGTCCCTCTGCAGCTCCTCGCGAGTGATCTCCGGCGCCTTGCCCAATCGTGTCTTGATCGCGATTGTTTGCTTGAGTGCATGGCTTGCCGTTTGCCGCGTCTCACCCAGGGCGGCCAGTTCAGCGTTGATGTCCTGGGTCCGCTTAGAGAAGGCCTCGATCTGGTCCCGCGAGATATGCGCCAGTTCGAAAGACTTATCCACGTAGCGGATTTGCAGGCCAGCCTTTTCGAGTGAGGTGACCAACTCGGCGTGATAGACCGACTCCATCATTGACTTCAACCGAAAGATCTCGTCGTTTGAGATCGCCACCCAAGTGCCGTCAGCCCGTTGGGTCACGTTCATTAGCAGTGAGTGCGTATGAAGCTGGGGGTCTGAGTATGCGCCTTCGGTCGGCCTGGCCGTCTCATGGCGGAACTTGGCGATGACAGCGCTGCCCGTGCGCTCAGTTGTCGTGACGCCGCGCTCAGTCTGACGAGCGCGCAACAGCTCCCGTTCGAGAAATTCAAGAGCAGCGGTGACCGCCTGGTCGTGGGCGTTGATGACGCTGCCATCCTTTCCTACCAGGGCTTGGATGCTGACGCTCTTCGGTGGCGAGAATGTCATATCAAGCGCCGCGCGGGCCTCGGAGTCGAGCCGGACCGACCGGGAAAGCGTCACATCAGGGCCGAAGTCGCCACGTAGGGCGCGCAAGAACTCCGCCTGCTCGACGACGCCGGTTAGTCCGAGGGCATCTGCGGCCTTTCCCTGCCATTGGGCGGCCGTACCGTCGCGGCTGTAATAGTCGTCCTTCTGGTCCGCGTAATAGTGCGACGCTTTTGTCGCGGCGCTCCGGTTGACGGTCTTCAAAGAGATCATTTCTTTTCCTCGGAGGCGAGCCACCAAATGTTTGGCGGCTCGCTACTTATAGATCAGGCGGCAATCGTCGGATCTGCAGGGAGATCCACTTCACGCCAGGGTTGCGGCCCATTAGCAGATAGGTGGGCCGCACCTCGTGCCCCGTATCGCGTTGCCTGGATGAAAGGGGCATTGCGAATTGCGAAGTTGATTGGTGCGAGTTTGAACTTGGCAATCGGCCGATCGCCTGCGAAGGCAACCCAACCCATGAGATCGGGCAAGGCCTGGATCTGCGCTGCAGTCACGACACGCTCAGTTGAGCGAACCATGCGCTCGCTTGTGCTGCGAGCGCTACCTGGGTTTCGGCTGTCGGTGTACTCCGGCCGCGCCACTTCGTGCTCGCCTAGCGCCTTGGACATCTCTTCTGCCGTCTCCGGGTCTGTCTTGGATCCACCGAGTACGACCAGCGACCGGAAGCTAGCCCGCAGCGTTTGTGACAGCTTTTGGCCGAATATTTCGTCTGTCTGCGAAACAGATTGCAGACCAACTAAAGCGCGTCCGCCGTTCTTACGCCCTTTCGTGAGGAAGTCCTCCAGACTTGCCATCTTCTCCATCGACCCGAGTTCGTCAATGACGAGCCACCACCGACGTCGCTGATCTTCCGGCATTGATAATAGGGCGGAGCAGAACACATCGACGAAGGATGAGATGAGGGGCTTCATAGAGTCCTTCATGTCCTCGCGCCAAGTAATGAAAAGGACGCCGGTTCCATTCTCCATCCAGTCGCGAATACTGAACTTGCCCGGCGGCATGGCGCAATGCTCGGCTAGGTACTTGGACAGTACAAAGCGTGAGCTCGTTAGCGCCTTGCTGGCCTCGGCCGACCCGGCGAAGAGTGATTCCGCCAGTGTTCCAGTTAAGAAGGCGCGCAGATCCTTGTCGGACGCCATCGTCGTCCATCGAAAAAGCTCGTCGATCGAGGGCGTACCCAGTTCATGGAGCTTGCGTGCGGTCTCGCGCAGCAGAAGTCGGGCGTAGCCGTTCCACTCTTCTGCATTGGCGTCTTTGCCAAGGGGAACGATCGATAGCGCTAATCGCTTCCAGTCGAATTCTGCTCGTACCTCGTTGAAGAATGACCATCCTTCCGTTCGCTCATCGTAGGGATTGAGCAGCACGTCACTCGGGCGACCGAACTTGCTGTAAAGATCGCCATTGGGATCAACGATCACCATACGGTCGCCGCGGCCCAGGGCCGAGAAAACGAGATGCCGCAAGAGGACGGACTTGCCTGTGCCGGTGGATCCGTTGAGAAGGATATGCAGGTTCTCGACACCTGTCGGCATGGGCACGCCTGCGACGTTGATCTGCGTGGCTCCGCGCTCGGTGCAGAGCTTGCGCAGTCGTTCAATGGGGACTGCTTCTGTACCTCGGATATGCTTCACATACCCGGCACCATCAAAACCATCTTTAGTTGAATGGCGCTTGAGGAGAAATGCAACCGACACCGCCATGGCAAAGCCAATCATTGGGGCGACGATCAGGGCGATATGCTCTGGTGTGGCTAGTACCCATTGGGACAAGACGAGCCAAGTGACATGGTCGAAAGGAACTCCGGACAAGTATCTGGCCGTGAGGAGCCAAGCCGAGAGTGGAAGAATCAGGACAGCGAAACGAATGATTCGCCGACGTATATCTGGTGCCATGGTTTTCCTTGCTAGGTAGGCTAGGGTGTGGCTTATTTCGCCGGCGAGAATAGGGAGTAGCGCCGGCGGAAGACGAGGTCAGAGATACTTAAAAAGCACGATCAATGCCGCGCAGAAGGCCGATCCGCCGAAGGCGCCCGCCAAGCACAGCATGCCTGCTCGCCAGGCGGTGGCGGAATGAGCAGATGTAGCGGCGCGACTGGCAATGCGTAGTTCGCTCGTTGCCGTAGCAATGGTGCGCGCCGCCTCGAGCAGCGATCGGCTGGCCTGGTCCGCAGTCTGGTTCGCTGCGTCTAGGCCCGCCTGGCGAATGGTCATCGGGAGTGCCTGCAGAGAATTCTGGATTTCCTCTTGCTGGCGGGAAACTTGCTCCAGCCGGCTGATGAAGACATGGCTTTCTCGCAGTATCTCTTGATAAAGAAGCTCAATTTTGCTGCGCGGCGGAGCGCTCGCTGCCGGCGCGACTGGATGTATTTCCTGCATAGTCGTGCCGCTACATGAAGAGCGCGGAAAAAGCCCTGTCGAGCTGGCGGTCGACGGGACGCGCTAGGGCTTGCAGCGCGACCATGTCGCTCAGCTGGGCGATTCGCTTCTTGTCATTGCGATCCGTCTCGCGAAGTTTCTGACGATAATTGGTCTCGTCAGCCAGGATCTCCTTGATCGTGGTGCGCTTGTTCGCCAGCAAATCGAAGATCTCGTTCTCAAAGATGGCGGCTTCCGGATTGGCCATAAAGCCTCCAGCCTGGATGGCATAGCCGAAGATCGGAGCGAATTCTTCCTTCACGTCCGCATCTACGCGATTGAAGAGCACGCGCACGCGCTCGACCGGTACGCCGATCTGGGTCAGAGCCTGAATGGTCTTGATCGTTTCGCGTTGCGCCTTGCCAGAGGACACAACGGGTAGCACATAGTGGTCGACCTCGTTGTGCGCCTCGTCGTACTTGATCAATTCGGCGAGGAAGTCCTCGATGTTGGAGGCGCCAACGTCGACGATTGCGGATTCGGCCATGAGAAGCTTTCGGAAGAGGCGACCGAACTGTTCGCCTCGAATCTGCTCGACGTCCAGGCCGAGATCGGCCGCGCTTTCATTGGTGGTTTCGACGGCAATGATCTCGGCTTCGGGAATGCGCGGAGCGAAGACATGGCTCGTGGCCATGGTCTTGCCTACGGAGCCGGAGTAGTTCAGCACTACGATTTTCATGAGATCTGTTCCTATTTCTGGCGGGCGAGTTCGCCCAGTTGGGTGAGGTCGATGGATTCAGCGGAATTGCGCAGCCGTACCAGGTCGGCCTTGCTGTGGATTCGTTCGCCGGGTGCCGGCTTGGAAACCTCTTGGGCCGATATCGGAGGGCGGGTGGGCGTGGTGTCCGGTACGGATTCGGTCGCGACGGATGCCGGTCTTTTGCGCCAGCGATAGCGAGCCTGGCGCAGCGATTCAGGGGCGAGTTCGATCCCCGCCGCAGCGAGCCGCTTCGAAATTTCGGAGTACGTGACGCCGTGGTTCACAGCGGCGTCGATCTGCGGCATTAGTGACCGTAGGATGGCTTTTCGCTGCGTTGCGACCATTTGTCGAATCTCCTGCAGCAGACGAGATTGGGTGGCGGTTCCGTCGTTCATGAACAAGCACCCTAGCGTTCCAGCGAATGATCGCGGCGTGCACTTTCCAGGCCATGTTGCGCGTGCATCAGTTCGTTGCCGTCAAGCTGTCGCAACAGGCCAACCTGTCCGCACGGATAGCTGATCTCGACCTCTTTACCCAAGTACTGCTCCGGGGATTGAATTGCCAGTTTGTCGAGCTTGTGCGCGATGGCGGTGTCCTGGTGAGCCATTTGGTACACAGTGCCGTTTTCGACTGCGAGGATCGCGCCGCGGTACGTCGCTCCGATCGCAGGGGCCTGAGCGGGAATCGACTCAATCGACAGGGCGCCAGCAGAATCAAGATCGAGGCCGCGGCTTGCCCCATACTCCTGGAGCAGCTTGGACGCCTCTTCGATAGGCATGACGTTGTAGGACTGGCCCTCGGCGTCGAGCCGATCATCCACCGTGAACCATTTCACGAGGACTTCGCCCTTTTGGTCGATCGCAAGCAGAGTCAGGCTGGACCGCCGATCGTCCTGTCGCGGGAACGGGTCCCAGAACTCTTGCCGCGCCGCACTTGGCACGGTTGCCTGCAAGGCCGGATGGCTTTCCAAGTTCGAAAACTCATGAAACGCCTCGGTGTCAATATCTCGAACCGAGATGCCATTCCAACGCGCCAGGGCTTCTGCTGCGTTTCTCTCGAGCCATGCGACATGCTGCGCGTAGGCGTCGTCAGCATCGACGTCTTTTTCGTCGATCGCTTGTCGGATGTCGCCCGATTGCGAAAGCGACGGGTCATGGATGAATCGCTCGCCGGTGCTGGGAATACGGATTTCGACCGTATTGCGCTGGTCGTGGTGCGCTTCCGTTTCGCGATGAGCGGCCGAAAGACGATCGGCCTTATGATGTCCGGCGCGAAACAGTCCGCGGACTTTCTCGGTCAATTCGGAGAATTTCATGGGTCTTACCTCAGGGCAGGGGATGGTGTTTGGCGGCCATAGACCGCCGCTGCATCAAAATGCGATTAAGTTGGGCTGAACGTTGGCGCTCCTCCATCTGGCGAACGGGGTTTGAGGGAGGGGGAGCCGCGCCCGGCGTGGCCGGGCGTGGGGGAACCGTTGCGGTTC